>JBBQRM010000015.1:0-17192 GCA_038214855.1 Rhodobacterales bacterium
ATGCAGCTGACGGAGCCGCCGATGCTGACCGCCCGGCTCTGCCGGGTGCGGTCTCGCCCGGCAGCGGCCCGGTCGCAACAGCCACAGCGGCGAGGCCTGGAAGTCAGGCTTCAGGTGCTGTGCCCGTGCGTGGGCATGCAATCCGTTTCCAACCTCCCTCTCGCGAGGACAGGTGTATCGCCTCGACCAGCGACTGGACGCGCATTCCGGCGCGGAAGTTGAAGGGCTCCTCGGCCCTGCCCGCGATCGCGTCGAGATAGCGGGCGATCTCGATGGCCTTGAGGTCGTTGAACCCCAGCTGATGCCCCGGGGCGACGCAGAAACGGCCATATGGCGGATGATCCGGGCTCGCCTCGATGCGGCGAAACCCGCGGCGCCCCGCCGGATCGGCGCCGCTATAAAAGTGCAGCTCGTTGAGGCGCTCCTGGCTGAAGAAGAGCGCACCTTTACTGCCGTAGATCTCGAAGTCGTGCTGCATCTTGCGCCCCATGGCGATCCAGTTCGCCTCGATCGACCCGGTCGCGCCGCTGGCGAAGCGCACGAAGGCGCGGCCGATGTCGTCGGTCTCGACCTCGCGGCGACCGCGGGCCCCGTCGGGGCGGCTCGCAACGACCGTCACGCAGTCGCCGAGCACGGCGTCGATCGGACCGAGCAGGTACTCCGCCGTCGCCAGCGCGTGGCTGCCGATGTCCGCAAGGGCGCCGCCGCCTGCGGGATCGTTGCGAAAGCCGAACGGCGCCTCGGCGTCGGCCATGTAGTCCTCGGCGTGGACGCCGCGGTAGCTGCGGACCTCGCCGAGCTCGCCGCTGCGGATCATGTCCTGCGCCACCGCGAGCATCGGGTTGCAGAGATAGTTGAAGCCGACCTGCGTTTTGACCCCGGCCGCCTCCGCGGCCTCGACCATTTCCATCGCATCGCTCGCGAGGGGCGCGAGGGGCTTTTCGCAGTAGACATGCTTTCCGGCCGCGAGCGCCGCGAGCGCGATCTCCTTGTGGAGCGCATTCGGCGCGGTGATGTCGATCAGATCGATGTCGGGATCGCCGACCAGCCGCCTCCAGTCTTCGCTCGAATGCACGAACCCGAGTGTCCGCGCGGCGTCCGCGGCGAGCTGGCCGGTCCGGTCGGCGACCGCGTGAAGCACGACGTCGTAGGGCAGATCGAACACGCGCGGCGCCAAGGCGAAGCCGAACGCGTGCGTCTTGCCCATGAAGCCGGTGCCGATCAGGCCGACGCGCAGCTTCGGCTTGCTACCTGCCATCGACGTGGCCCTGGTCGATCCGGCCGACGAGAACGCGGCGGCGTCGAAGCCGTCCATCCGGCCGGGCTTGTCGTGTCCATCTGCGTTCCATATGAAAGGCTTAACAACAACTCTCGGGGAGGAGCAAGATGATCCGGTCCACGGTTCGTCTGACGATGGCGCAGGCGCTGGTGCGCTACCTGTGCAACCAGTTCACGACACTCGATGGCGAGCGTGCGCCGCTCTTCGCCGGCGTCTTCGCGATCTTCGGCCACGGCAACGTCACCTGCCTCTCGGAAGCGCTCGAAGCCGTCCAGGCAACGCTGCCGACCTGGCGCGGCCAGAACGAGCAGTCGATGGCGCTGGCGGCGATCGCCTTCGCCAAGGCAAAGCGTCGACGCCAGCTGATGGTGGCGTCCTCGTCGATCGGACCCGGAGCGACGAACATGGTGACCGCGGCGGCTCTCGCCCATGCTAATCGCCTGCCCGTGCTCCTGCTGTCGGGGGACACCTTCGCCAGCCGGAGGCCCGACCCCGTGATGCAGCAGGTCGAGCACTTCGGCGACCCGACGGTCACCGTCAACGACGCGTTCAAGGCCGTGACGCGCTACTGGGACCGGATCACGCTGCCCGAGCAGATCATCGGATCGCTCCCGCAGGCGGTCGCAGCGATGCTCGATGCGGCCGACTGCGGCCCGGCCTTTTTGTCGCTCTGCCAGGACACCCAGGAGGCCGCCTACGATTATCCGGAGGCGTTCTTCGAGCCGACGCTCTGGACCGTGCCGCGGCTCCGCCCCGACCGAGGGCTGCTCGCCGAAGCGGTCGGCCTGCTCAAGTCGGCCCGCAAGCCGCTGATCGTCTCCGGGGGCGGTGTGCGCTATTCGCTGGCCGAGGCGACGGTCGCGCGATTCGCCCTCGATCACGGGATCCCGATATCGGAGACGATCGCGGGCAAGGGTAGCGTGGTGCACGATCATCCCGCGCATGTCGGTCCGATCGGCATCCTCGGCTCTACCTCGGCGAATGCGCTCGCGGCGGAGGCCGACGTGGTGCTGGCGATCGGCACCCGGCTGATGGATTTCACCACCGGGGCCTGGACCGTCTTCGACCACGACGCCAGGATCGTCTCGATCAACAGGGCGCGCTGGGACGCCACCAAGCACCGGGCGCTGGCGGTGGTCGGCGACGCCCGCGAGACGGTGGAGGAGCTCGGTGCAGCACTCGCCGACTGGAAGGCGCCGGAGGCCTGGACCGGCAAGGCGCGCGAGCTGATGGCCGAATGGAACCGCCTCGTCGACGAGCATCAGAAGCCGACCAACGCGCCTGTCCCGACCTACGCCCAGGTGATCGCCGCGGTCCAGCGCGGCGCGCAGCCGACCGACCCGATCATCACCGCCGCCGGCGGGCTGCCGGGCGAACTGGTCAAGGGGTGGCGCGTGACGGAGCCGAATACCTTCGACTGCGAGTTCGGCTATTCCTGCATGGGCTACGAGATCGCCGCCGGCTGGGGCTATGCGATGGCGCGCCCGGGGACCACGCCGCTCGTGATGGTCGGCGACGGCACCTATCTGATGATGAACTCCGACGTCTATTCGTCGGTGCTGTCGGGGCACAAGTTCATCCTGATCGTCTGCGACAACGGCGGCTACGCCGTGATCAACCGGCTGCAGAACGCCAAGGGTGTGCCGGGCTTCAACAACCTGATCCGCGACTGCAAAGTGGTCGAACCGTTCGCGGTCGATTTCGTCAAGCACGCCGAGTCGATGGGAGCACTGGCGCGTCGCTGCCAGAGCCTCGCCGACCTGGAGAAGGCGATGGACTGGGCGCAGGGGACGGACCGGACGACGGTCTTGACGATCGACACGGACGCGTTCGCCTGGGTTCCGGGCGACGCGGATTGGGACGTCGGCGTGCCCGAGGTCTCGGACCGCGAAAGCGTGCGCGAGGCTCACCGGAAGCAGGTCGAGATCCGCGCCAGGCAGCGGGTGGGCGTTTGAGGTGAAGGCGAGACTCGGCATCGCCCCGATTGCCTGGTGGAACGACGATCTCGCGGAACTGAGCGACGACGTCAGCCTCGAGGAATGTCTTCGTCAGGCGAGCGCGGCCGGCTTCACCGGAATGGAAACCGGTCGCCGCTTCCCGATGGACGCGGCGGCCCTGAGCTCGGTCCTGGCCCGCTACGGCATCTCCGTGTGCGGCGGCTGGTTCTCCGGGATGCTGCTCGATGGCGACATCGAGGCCGAAAAGGACCTGATCGCGGCACAGATGGCGCTGTTCGCGGCGGCGGGTGCGCCCTGCATCGTCTACGGCGAGACCGCCCGCTCGATCCAGGGCGACCGGGCGAGGCCGCTCGCCACCAAGCCGAAGCTGTCGGAGGACGAGATCAGGACCTACGCCCGCAAGATGACCGTCTTCGGAGAGTGGTGCGCCGGGCAGGGCATGCCGCTCGCCTATCACCACCACATGGCCGCCGTCATCGAGACGGAGGAGGAGCTCGGCCTCTTCGTGAAGCATTCGGGCGAGGGTATTCCGCTTCTGTACGATGCCGGGCACATGGCCTTTGCCGGCGGAGACGTGCTGCGGGTGATCGACGAGCATCATGCAAGGATCAGCCACGTTCACATGAAGGATGTGAGGGCATCGGTACTCAACGGGCTTGATCGCAGCCGCGAGAGCTTCCTCGATGCCGTCGTGAAGGGCGTCTTCACGGTGCCCGGCGACGGGTCGCTCGACTTCGAGGCGATTGTGAAGAAGCTCGCGAGCTACGGCTACGAGGGCTGGTTCGTGGTCGAGGCCGAGCAGGACCCGGTCGCGAACCCGCCGCTGAAGATGGCGCAGATCGGCCACAGGGAATTGCTGCGCGTGATGGCCGCCGCCGGCTACATTGTGGAGACGTGAAGGCGATGAACCGGATGGACGGAAAGATCTGCGTCGTCACCGGCTCGACCCAGGGGCTCGGCGCTGCGATCGCGCGGCGTCTGGCCGAGGCCGGCGCCGCGGGCCTGGTGACGCTCGGACGCGGCGCGGCGAAGGGCAGGGCGGTCGCGGAGGCGATCACCCGCGACACCGGCGCACCGGTGCACTTCGTCCGCACCGACCTCGGCCGCGTCGAGGCGTGCCGCAACGTGCTCGCGGAGACCGACCGCGTCTTCGGCAAGGTCCATGTCCTGGTCAATGCCGGAGCGCTGACCGACCGGGGCACGATCCTCGACACCTCGCCGGAGCTCTTCGACCAGATGTTCGCGATCAACGTGCGCGGTCCGTTCTTCCTGATGCAGGAGGCGATCAAGCTGATGATCCGCGACGGCATCGACGGCGCCATCGTGAACATCGGCTCCACGTCCGCGCATGCCGGGCAGCCGTTCATCAGCGCCTATTGCGCCTCCAAGGGCGCGCTCGCGACATTGACCCGCAACACCGCCTTCGCCGTGATGGGCAACCGCATCCGGGTCAACCAGCTCAACGTCGGCTGGATGGCCTCCGATCACGAGCGCGCGCTGCAGGCTGCGGAATCAGGCGATCCGGATTGGGAGGCAAAGGCCTCGGCGACGCTTCCCTTCGGGCGTCTCGTCGATCCGGACGAGGTGGCGCGGGCGGTGAATTTCATCGCCTCCGACGATGCCGGGCTGATGACGGGTTCGGTCATAAGCTTCGACCAGTCGGTCTGGGGAGCCTACGCCCGCCAGGCGCCGGTGCCGGACGGTCCCTTGAGCCTCTAGCCCAGGGCGGCGTCCGCCCTGAGCGCAACGGCCCAAATCCTTTCCATGTGGTTAATGACATCGATTAAAACAAGCTGAATCAATCACTTGGCGATTTGCTCAAGCTTGAGCAGCCGTGAGCACGCCGGCCTGCCGCAGCAGGCCCGGCAGCGCGGCGCACAGGCGCGGCCACCCGCCGGGGTGCCAGCCCAGAGCCCGGGCACGCTCGGTGGACATCCTGTTCAGCCCGCCGACGCAGGCCGGCGCCGGCAGGCCGGAAGTGGACCCAGTAAGCGCGGCCACGGCAGCGAGAAGGTCGTGGCGGTCGAGCACGATGTCCGACAGGTTGAGCACGGGCGGTACCGCGCCCGGCTCGGCCGCAAGCAGGCGGACCGCCATCGCGGCGAGGTCGGCGCCGTGCAGCTCGGTGGCGACCCGCGGAGCTATCGGCCGACCCGCGTGGAAGTCCGTGAACAGGTCGTGCCACTTGTGCCGTCCGCCGGGTTCGGCCGGTCCGTAGACCCCGGTCGCCCGCAGGCTCGAGGCGGCGAAGCCGGGGCCGCGGAGGCGCGTCAGCTCGGCCTCCAGCTCCCGCTTCATCGCGCCATAGAGCGTGTCTGGACGCAGCGCCATCGCCTCGTCGAGCCAGGCGCCGGGCGGATGCTCGCCATAGACCGCGCGCGAGGACAGGAACAGCACCCGGCCGATTCCAGCAGCGCGCGCAGTCGCGAAAAGCCGCGCCGATCCGTCGCGATTGAGACGCAGAAAGCCCTCCGGGTCGTCCCCCTCGCCACCCCGATAACGGCCGGGGGCGTGGCTAAAGGCCGCGTGCACGAGCGCGTCCTGATCCTCGAGTGGCGGCGGTGCCTCGCTCGCGAGGTCGAAATCGCGGTGCGGCACGCGTGCGGAGAAGAAGCCGGGCGGCGCGGGGTGGCGGCCGAGCCCGGTCACCGCATGACCGGCGCCGAGCAGACCCTCGACGAGGAAACGCCCGACCAAGCCGGTGGCGCCGGTGACCGCGACCCTCACGCTGCGGGCGGCGGCGGCAGCGCCGCCGTCTCCGGTACCGCGCCCTCGCCGGCATAGGCACGCCACAGCGCGATCAGCGGCGCGAGCACCTCGGCCCTCGGATGCGGGTCCTGCCAGGGCTTCTCGTACTGATAATGCAGGATGCGGATCGAGCCCCAATCCCAGAGCCCGGGCAGGTTGAACCAGACGTATTGCAGCATGTTGCAGAACACCGGCAGGCCGTGCCAGTCGGGAAAGAAGCACTGCAGGAAGCTCTGATCGGTTCGCGGCCAGAAGGCGCCGGGCGCGTCCAGCGCCGCCAGCATTGCGCGGAAGGTCGCGGCGTCGGGTCGCGCCGTAAAGACACCAGAATTCAGACGGTGGAAATCCGCGAGCGTCTCGTAAACGTTGGGCGCGGCAGCGAACTCGGGATAGTCGAACAGCCGGTCGCAGGAGCGCAGCACCAGCGCGTCGGCGTCGATGAACACCACCGCGCGATACTCCTCGAGCTGCCAGAGCCGCAGCTTACAGAAATTGTCGAGCGGCGTGTGGAAGCCAGGCTTCGCCCCCTTGGTGAAGGGGGCGGCCGCATGGAGCGCGGCCTTGGCGTGCGCCGCATCGAAGGCGGTCGAGGTCGGCAACAGCGTAACGCGCACCAGGCGGGCGCCGCGGGTCACGAGCGGAGCCAGCGATGCGGCCGCCACGGCTTCGGTGTGCAGCACCACCAGATCGGCGGCGGTCCCGATCAGCCGCAGCGAGCGCAGCAGCGCCGCGGCGCCGCGGGCGTAGTCGGCATTGGTGACGAGGGTGACATAGGCGCGGTCGGACCGGGCCGGCGCGGCAGGCTCGATACCCTCGGCCACCGCGCTTGCCTCAGGACACGAGCTTCGGGCGCTTGCCTTCCGGATCGGCTTCGATGCGCTGCGCGATCTCGCGGGTCCAGGCGGAGACGGCAGGGACGCGGCTGCGGTCGATGCGATGCGCGAATTTCGCCGCGACCTCAATGATCTCGTCCATGAGCCCCTGCGCGAGCGTCGTGGGTTCGAGCCCGAGGGCAAGGAAGCCCTCGTTGCGCACCACGAGCTCGTTCTCCTCGGCCTCCTTGCGTGGGTTCGGCAGATAGGCGATGCGCGCGCCGGTGGTCCGCGCGACCAGCTCTGCCAGATCCCGCACCCGGTGCGTCTCGGTCATCTGATTGAAGATCCTCACTCGGTCGCCCGCCGCGGGCGGATCGCCGAGGGCGAGCTCGATGCAGCGTACGCTGTCCTGGATGTGAATGAAGGCCCGCGTCTGCCCGCCGGTGCCATGCACGGTCAGCGGATAGCCGATCGCGGCCTGTATCAGGAAGCGGTTGAGTACGGTGCCGTAGTCGCCGTCGTAGTCGAAGCGGTTCACGAGCTGGTCGTGGCGACGTGTCTGATCGGTGTGGGTGCCCCAGACGATGCCCTGATGCAGGTCGGTTATCCTGAGGCGATCGTTCTGAGCGTAGAACTGGAAGAGGATCTGATCGAGGCTCTTGGTCATGTGATAGACCGAGCCGGGGCGGGTGGGATAGAGGATCTCCTGGCGCGCGACATCTCCGTCAAGCGTCTCGATGCCGACCGGCAGATAACCCTCGGGGATCGCGGCTCCGACACTGGAATAGCCGTAGACACCCATCGTGCCCATGTGCACCAGATGCGCGTCGATCCCCGTCTCGACCAGCGCGGTCAGCAGGTTGTGCGTGGCACCGACGTTGTTGGTGACGGTGTAGACCTTGTGGCGGTCGGATTTCATCGAATAGGGCGCGGCGCGCTGCTCGGCGAAATGCAGCACCGCATCGGGGCGGTGCTCGGCAAGCCATTGCCGCAGGCGCTCGTACTCCTTCGCAAGGTCGAGCAGGTGGAATTGCAGCCGCTGGCCGGTCAGCCCCTGCCATATGCGGCAGCGCTCCTGGATCGAGTCCATCGGCGTCAGCGACTGGACGCCGAGCTCGGTGTCGATCCAGCGCCGCGAGAGATTATCGACAATGTGGATTTCATGGCCGCAGGCCGCTAAGTGCAGCGCGCTCGGCCATCCGACAAAGCCGTCGCCTCCGAGAACCGCAATCTTCATGGCTTTCTCCGTGGCATGTCGCTGGTGCCCGACGGGCCGGGCATAGTTCCTCCAGCCATACACCGATCGCGACCGATCTGTCGAAGATGCATTTCATCGCCTACCGAGACTGCTGCGGCAAGGATAGCTGCGCCAAATACGCCAGCCTTAGTCTGGAGGGCGAGATGCCGGTGTACCGACCGCAGCTCACCGCGCTTATCCTCAGCTTGATCCAGACACTCCTGCACACGCTCGACTATTCCGGCGCAGAGCAAGTGTGGCCATCTCTGTCGATGCTGACGCGAAGGGAGTTGAGCTTGTTCTCCAGATGGTGGCGAAGGAGATCCCCAAGGCGGCCACTGTCTCTCGTCCGGAGGGCGTCTGCGATCTGCTCGTGTTCTGCCATCGCCTGATCCCAGCGGGCGTGGTCCATGTTCGCCTGATAGCGCCCGCTCCGGACCCGGCCGTCCAGGCTGCGCTGCATCCGCTCGAGGGTGGGATTGCCCGAGGCTTTCGCGATCGCGAGATGGATGCGTTCGTTGAGCGCAAAAATAGGCTGGCCGATCGCCGTCGCGGTGGCGCGCCCGCATCTCATTGTGCAGCGCCAGAATTGAGGCGATTGCGTCTTCGGTGGCATGCCGGGCGGCGAGCTCGCCCGCGAGCGCCTCGAGCGCGGCCATAATTGGAAAGGCCTCCTCAAGGTCCTTGAGCGTGAGATCAACCGCTGTAGAGCCGCGGCCGGGGGTGAGCTGCACGTAGCCCTCGCGCGAGAGCACCTTCAGCGCCTCGCGGAGCGGCGTACGGCTCACGCCGAAGCGCTCGCAGAGCCCGCGCTCGTTGATCCGCGCGCCCGCCTTCATCTCACCCTCGACGATCATCCTGCGGATCCGCACCGCGAGCTCGTCGTGGAGCGAGGACCGCACGATTGTGTCGGGCGCGCTCACGCGCCAGCGCCTTCGCAGGCTGCCCGAAGCACGCTTGCCACGTGGACCGCGCGGCGGCCGGTGCCGTCGGCGATCTGGTGCCGGCACGAGGTGCCGTTGGCGACGATCCAGTCCTGCGGCGCGGCGGCGCGTACCGCCGGCAGCAGCGACAGCTCGCCCATGGCGCGGGAAACCGCGGCGGTCTCGGCCTGATAGCCGAAAGCGCCCGCCATGCCGCAGCACGAGCTTTCGATCGGGTGCAGGTCTAGTTCAGGGATGGCGCGCAGGAGCGCCTCTACCGGGCCCATGACGTTCGCCGCCTTCTGATGGCAGTGCCCGTGCAGCAACGCGCGGCCGGGCAGCGGGCGCAGGGGCAGACGATCCGAGCGCTCGGCCAGGAACTCCTCGAGCAGCATGACGCGGCGTCCGTCCTGCGCGCTCCAGTCGGGCAGGAGCCGCGGGGCCTCGTCGCGGAAGGTGAGCAGGCACGAGGGCTCGAGGCCGACGACGACCGCGCCGGCCTCGAGCGCCGGGCGAATTGCGGCGAGCGTGCGGGACATCTCCGCCCGCGCCTCGGCCACGCGGCCGGCGGAGAGATAGGTTCGGCCGCAGCAAAGCGGGCGCTTGGTCGCGGTGGCAAAGCCGAGCCGAAAGCCGCCCGCGCGCAGCAAGGCCACCGCGTCGCACAGGTTTTCGGGCTCGAACCAGCGGTTGAAGGTGTCGGCGAAGAGCACAACCTCGGGCGCGGCGTCACCCTTCGGCTCCCGGAAGGGATGCGCGCTCCAGACGGGCAGCGGTCGGTCAGCCGCGAAGCCCGTGATGCGCTCGGAAAGCCGCGCCGCCCCCGGCAGCCGGTCGCGCGCGTTGGCGAGCCAGGGCGCGCGGGCCGCAAAGGGCGCGTAGCGGGGAAGCTCGGAGACCAGACGGTCGCGCAGGCTCAGCCCGTATTTTTCAATCCGCGCGGCGGCGACCTCGACCTTCATCGCCGCCATGTCCAACGCCATCGGGCACTCGCGCTTGCAGGCCTTGCAGGCGACGCAGAGCTCGAGGGTCTCGGCCATCGCGTCGGAGGCGAAGGCGTTCGCGCCGAGCTGGCCCGAGAGCGCCAGGCGCAGAGTGTTGGCCCGACCGCGGGTCACGTCGCGCTCGTCGCGCGTCACCCGGTAGGAGGGGCACATGACGCCACCCGCGTCCTTGCGGCAGGCGCCGTTGTTGTTGCACATCTCGACTGCCCCGTGCAGCCCGCCGGGCCATTCGCTCCAGTCGAGCCGGGTCGCGACGGGCGTGCGCGCGTAGTCCGGGCGGTAGCGAAAGAGGCTGCGGTCGTCCATTCGCGGCGGCAGCACGATCTTGCCCGGATTGAGCACGCCCGCGGGGTCGAAGCGATCCTTCACCGCCTCGAAGCTCCGCACCATCCGGGGTCCGAACATGCGCCCGTGGAACTCCGAGCGCACGATGCCGTCGCCGTGCTCGCCCGAATGCGAACCCTCGTACGCCGCAACGATGTCGAAGGCCTCCTCGGCGATCGCCCGCAGCGCCTTCGCGCCCGCCTCCTCCTTGAGGTTCAGGACCGGACGGACGTGGAGGAGCCCGACCGAGGCGTGTGCGTACCAGGTGCCGGTGGTGCCGTGCTTCTCGAAGACCCGCGTCAGCCGGTCGGTGAAATCGGGCAGGTCCGGCAGCGCCACCGCGCAATCCTCGACGAAGGAGACGGGTTTTCCCTCGGAGCGCATCGACATCATGATGTTGAGGCCCTGGGTGCGCACCTCGGTGATCTTGGTCTGCAGCCCCTGGTCGAGCGCCTCGAGCACGCCGCCCTCCCTCTTGCCCGGGTCGTCCCAGCGGAAGCCGAGCTCTGCCATGGTCTCGCCAAGTGCTGCGATGCGACGGCGGTTCTCGGCCGGGTCGTCTTCGGCGAACTCCACCAGGAGCAGCGCCGCGGGATCGCCGCGCACGAAGGCATCGAGCGAAGGCGCGAGCGCAGGGATCCGGCGGCCGAGCTCGATCATCGTGCGGTCGACGAGCTCGACCGCGGTGGGGCCGAGCGCCACGAGGTGCTGCGTCGCCTCCATCGCAGCGCGGAACGTGGGGAAGTGGCAGACGCCCACCACCTTCTCGCGGGGCAGGGCAGAGAGCCGGAGCTCGACGCTCTCGAAAAGCGCCAGCGTGCCCTCGGAGCCGATCAGCAGATGCGCAAGGTTGTTCCGGGCCCCGTCCGGCACCAGCGCGTCGATGTTGTAGCCGCCCACCCGGCGCATGAGCTTTGGGAACCGCGCCGCGATCTCCCCGGCCTCTCGTTCGCCGAGCGCGAGCATGTCGCGCACGAGCGCCTCGACCGGCCTGCCGCCGTTGGCCATGGCGCTCGCGCGCTCGACTGAGCCGAAACGGGCGCGGGTGCCGTTCGCGAGCAGCGCGTCCACCGCCTCGACGTTCTCGCGCATGCGCCCGTAGCGGATCGAGCGACCGCCGCAGGAGTTGTTCGCAGCCATTCCACCGATGGTCGCCCGGGAGGCGGTCGAGACATCGACTGGAAAGAACAGCCCCAGCGGCTTGAGCCGCCGGTTCAACGCGTCGAGCACGATGCCGGGCTCTACCGTCGCACGGCCCGCGTCGGCATCGAGCGACCGCACGCCGTTCAGGTGCTTGGAGAAGTCGATCACCACGCCGCGGTTGATGGTCTGGCCCGCTTGGCTGGTGCCGCCGCCCCTCGCGGTGACCGGTATACCCCCGGCGCGCGCGTGCGCGAGCGTCGCCTCCACGTCGTCGAACCGGCGCGGGATCACCACCGCCTCGGGCACGATCTGGTAAAATGACGCATCGGTGGCATAGCGGCCGCGGGTGAAGGCGTCGGTCGCGACCACGCCTTCGATCTCCGCCGCCAGCCTTTTCCAGTCTGCCAAGGAACTCCTCCGTTTTTCCTTGACTTGGATTATGCATTCAAAATTAACCTATGCAACGACCGCACTGGGAGAACAGCATGCAGAGCGGACTGAATTTCCTCCAGATCCCCGGGCCGCAGAAGCGGGGAGAGGACGCACTGCGCGGGTTGATCCTGGAGTGCTTCTCGACGAGCGCGGGGGCGTAGGCCACGGTCAGGGCGGCGCTCAGGCAGTCGTGGACTGTATTACCGAGAACGATCGGGACGGGGCGAAGATCGCCGCCTGACGGACGCGAAACCCAAGGGAGGAAACGGGATGAAACCGAAGACGCTCATTGCCACGGCGGCCGCCGTAGCGTTCGCGGCCGGGGTGGCCTCCGCGCAGGAGGTTCTGCGCTTCGGCCATGTGGGCGAGCCGAGCTCGCTCTTCGAGGCCTCGGCCAATCATTTCGCCGAGGTTGCCAACGAGAAGCTCGGCGACGACTACGAGGTCCAGGTCTTCGGCGTCTCGCAGCTCGGCAGCGACGAAGAGCTCTTGCAGAAGCTCAAGCTCGGCCAGGTCACGTTCGCGCTGCCGTCCTCGGTGATGTCCTCGGTCGCGCCCGAATTCGGCGTCTTCGAGATGCCCTACATCATCCAGGACCGCGAGCACATCAAGGCCGTCGAGGAGGCGATGCTGGAAGACACCTTCAACGCCGCCGCCGAGGAGGAAGGCTTCGAGATCCTCGCCTTCTGGGAGAACGGCTTTCGCCACATCACCAACAACGTCCGGCCGATCGACACGCCCGACGACCTCAAAGGCATCAAGCTCCGCACGCCCAAGGGCGAGTGGCGGGTGAAGATGTTCCAGACCTACGGCGCCAACCCGACGCCGATGGCCTTCTCCGACGTCTTCACCGCGCTCCAGACCGGCGTCATCGACGGGCAGGAGAACCCCTACGCCCAGATCGCCTCCGCGAAGTTCCAGGAGGTGCAGAAGTATCTCTCGATCACCGGCCACGTCTATACGCCCGCCTATGTGCTCGTCTCCAAGCGCGCTTTCGAGGTGTTGCCCGAGGACGTCCAGCAAAAGCTGACCGAGGCCGCCCAGGAGACCCAGGCCTTCGTCTACGACACCGCGGCGCAGATGGAGACCGACCTCCTCGAGGAGATCAAGGCGGCCGGCGTCGAGGTGAACGAGGCCGACAAGCAGGCCTTCATCGAAGCCTCCGAACCGATCTACGAAGAATTCGGCAATGAGGTCGAGGGCGGCCAGGAGCTCGTCCAGCGGGTCCGCGACGCCAACCCTTCGGCACCCACAAACTGACCGGGAGGGCCGCCGCCACGGTGGCGGCCCGACAGCGGCGGACGGCCCTCCCGTCTATGGGGGGCGGCCGGACCACTGGACGCGTCGTCGGGGCGCGCCGATCGGTGAGGGATCAAGGAGACTCCTCGATGCGCCAGGCGTCTCGCCTTCTCGGACTTCTTCTCGAATGGTTTCTCATCGTGCAGATGATCGCGTTGACCGCAGTGGTGGTCTACGCGGTGATCTCGCGCAAGCTCGGCGCCTCGCTCAGCTGGTATGACGAGATCGCTGCGATCCAGCTCGCGTGGATCACCTACTATGGCGCGGCGCTTGCGGCGCTCCGGCGCAAACACATCGGCTTCGACGGGTTCCTGCTGTCGCTCCCGCGGGGCCTGCGCGCAGCCGGCATCGTCTTGGCCGAGGCGCTTGCGATCGGCTTCTTCGCTCTCCTCGCCTGGTCCGGCTGGCAGGTGCTCCTGATCCTCGAAGGCATGAATCTCATAAGCCTCACCTTCGTGCCGGTCCAGCTCACGCAGTCGGTGATCCCGATCGGTGCCGTGCTCTTCATCATGGCCTCGCTCCTGTCGCTGCCCGACTACTGGCGTGAGACGATGGCGGGAAGGTCGTTCGAGCATCCCGAGATCGTCCCCGAAACCGCGCCCGACAGGATCGTGGAGACCCGCCCGTGACCGTGCTCGCGATTTTTGTCGCGCTGGTCTCCATGATCATGCTCAACGTGCCGATCGCGGTGGCGCTCGCCATCTGCGGCGTGATCGGCATCATCTCCTACGAGGGCACCTCGGCGCTCATCTCCATCGCGCTCGACATGTACGGGGGCGCCACCAGCTTCTCGCTTATCGCGATTCCGATGTTCGTGCTGGCGGGCGCGATCATGAACGCGGCCGGCATCACCCGCCGGCTGATCGAGTTAGTCTCCGCGCTGATTGGCTTCGTGCGCGGCGGCCTCGCCATGGTCAACGTCGGCGTCTCGCTCTTCTTCGCCGAGATCTCCGGCTCTGCGGTCGCGGACGTGGCGGCGATGGGCTCGATCATGATTCCCGAGATGAAGCGGCGCGGCTATTCCGCGCCTTTCGCCGCCGCCGTCACCTCCTCCTCGGCCTCACTCGCGATCATCATCCCGCCCTCGATCCCGATGATCCTCTATGGCGTCAGCGCCGGCGCCTCCATCGAACAGCTGTTCCTAGCGGGATTGGTGCCGGGCCTCATCGGCGCGGCCGGATTGATGGGGCTCTGCTGGTACTTTGCGCGCCGCTACGACCTGCCGCGGGAAGCGGCCTTCGACCTCCACCGCCTGCGTACCACCTTCGTCGCGGCGCTGCCGACCTTCACGCTGCCAATCGTCATCCTGGGCGGCATCTTCGGCGGCTTCGTCACCGCGACCGAGGCCGCGGGCGTCGCGGTTATCGCCTCGATCGTCGTCGGCCTCTGGTACCGGGAGACCAACTTCGGCGAACTCAAGCGCTCGATGCTCGACGGCGCGATCCAGACCGCCGTGGTGATGCTTCTCGTCGCTGCCTCGGTGCTGATGGGCGGGTTCCTCACCCGCGCTCAGATCCCGCAAGACCTCGCCGACGCGCTCCTGGGGCTGACCCAGAACCGTTGGGCGATCCTCGCGATCCTCAACATCTTCTTCCTGGTGATCGGCTTCTTCCTCCATTCGGCGGCGGCGATCATCCTCGTGGTCCCCATCGTGGTGCCGCTCATCTCCCAGGTCGGCATCGACCCCGTGCATTTCGGCCTGATCGTGACGCTCAACCTCGCCATCGGCCAGCAGACCCCGCCGGTGGCGAGCGTTCTCATCACCGCTTGCTCGATCGCACGCGCCAACATCTGGGACGTCTCGAAGGCGAACATCGGCTTCGTGGGCGTGCTGCTCTTCGTGCTCCTGCTCTGCACCTATGTGGAGCCGGTTCCGATGTTCCTCGTGGAGTGGATCTACCGATGAGCATTAAGGTTCTCGACGACGTCAAGGACGGCATCGGTGGACTCGCTCTCAACCGCCCTGACGCGCGCAACTTCGCAATGCACGAGCGCCTCCGCGCGGTCGGTGCCGGAATGCCGACCGACGCGACGGTCGAGTCACTGCCCATCACGAACCTCGCCGGCCACGCGGCGCCTACGATCCGTTTGGCCGGGGAGAAGTTGCGTCGGAACGCCGCCGCCCGCCTTCCGAACCGCGATCTCGGCGCGCTCCGCTGCATCGGGTGGGACGTCTGCGAGGGGGGGGCGTTGCTCTCCGTGCGCAAGCCGGAGTGGAGCGGCACATGACCGGACCGCTGGAAGGCGTGCGGGTGGTGGAACTCGCCCACATCATGGCCGGGCCCGTCTGCGGCCTGATGCTGGCCGACATGGGCGCGGACGTGATCAAGGTCGAGAAGCCCGAGGGCGACGACAGCCGGCGCTTCCTGCCCCCTGACATCGCGGGTGAGAGCGCTGCGTTCATGATGATGAATCGCAACAAGCGCGGCATCGTGCTCGATCTCAAGTCCGAAGAGGGACGCGCGGCGCTCCTCAAGCTCGTCGCGACGGCAGACATCCTGATCGAAAACCACCGCAAGGGCACGATGGAGAAGCTCGGCCTCGGCGAGGCGGTGCTGACGGCGGCGAATCCTGCGCTCGTTCACGTCGAGATCTCGGGCTTCGGCCGCACCGGGCCCTATGCCGAGCGCGGCGGCTTCGACCTGATCGCCCAAGGCATGAGCGGGCTCATGTCGATCACCGGCGAGGGTCCGGGACGGCCGCCGGTCAAGGTCGGCGCGCCGGTCTCCGACATTACCGCGGGTATCCTTGCCGCCATGGGCGCGCTCGCCGCCTATACGCGCCGGCTGAAGACCGGCGAGGGTCAGCGCGTCGATACCTCGCTCTTCGAGGCCGCGATCACCCACACCTACTGGCAGTCGGCGATCGCCTTTGCGACCGGAATAGCTCCGGGGCCGATGGGATCGGCCCATCCCCTCAACGCGCCGTACCAGGCGTTCGAGACCGCGGACGGCTGGGTCTGTGTCGGCGCGGCAAATCAGCGCAACTGGGAACGGCTGCTCGGACTCATCGGCGCGCCAGAGCTCGGGCACGAGCCGCGCTTCGCCACCAACCGCGACCGCATGGCGAACCATGACGCGCTGAAAGCGGCGCTAACCGAGATATTCCTGCGACGCAGCACGGCTGACTGGCTGGCGAGACTGGACGCGGGCGGCGTGCCTGCCGGACCCGTCCTCGATGTGCGCGAGATGCACATCGACCCGCAGACTCGGGCGCGAGCGATGGTGGTGCAGGTCGAGCATCCAACGGCGGGCTGCGTAGAGACGCTCGGTCTGCCGGTAAAGTTCTCGGCAACGCCCGGCGGGATCCATCGCCCGGCCCCCCGCCTCGGCGAGCATACCGCGGAGTTGCTCGCCGAACTAGGCATCGCGCCGTGACCGCGGCTCACCGAGCTTGCCCCGCATCTCCTGGCTGCCCGGCTCCTGGAAAACCCGCCGCTGCCACAGGCCCGGGGCAGGGTCGCTGCGCTCGGACCCGTTGGCGGCAGAGCTGGCTCGGGAGATCCCGAACGGGGGCGATAAGCGGACAAGGGGATGATCCGCGTAGGATCGAAATGAATGGCGAGAAGCAAGGAGAGACGATGACGGGTAGTGGGTCAGTTTGAAACTAGCACTTCTTTGGGCACTTTGGGTTTGGACGCTTCAGCCCGAGGCGAAGATCCGCTTTGTCTCGAACATCCTGCCGAAATGGGCGCGGCGCTCGCGGAGCCTCGATGCCTTGCTCCCGATCCTCTACCTGCGCAGGGTCTCCACCGGAGATTTCCAGGAAGCGCTGTCGGCCCTGCTCGGGACGGATGCGCCGAACCTGTCGCCGGGCGTGATCTCGCGCCTCACGGCTGGCTGGCAGGACGAGTATGACCGTTGGCGGCGCCGCGATCTCTCGGCGCGTCGCTACTTCGTTCGCCCGCTCTCTCGGACCAGTGGCGTTCGCGGGCTCACCTGAGGCAGATGGCCTTTATGGGCTCTGAGTAGCAATGGAGCAGAAAACCGACACAAGGACGGTAGGGGCGGCTTTTCACCGCAACAAACCT
>JBBQRM010000016.1:0-17162 GCA_038214855.1 Rhodobacterales bacterium
GATGCGCTGCGTGTCCTTGTTGATCTTGATGACCTGGACCTTCACCGTCTCGCCGATCCCGAGGATCTCGGACGGGTGGTTCACCCGCCGCCAGGCCATGTCGGTCACGTGCAGCAGGCCGTCCACGCCGCCCAAGTCCACGAAGGCGCCGTATTCGGTGATGTTCTTGACCACGCCGTCGATGGTCTGGCCCTCGTGGAGCTTGGCCACGATCTCGGCGCGCTGCTCGGCGCGGCTCTCCTCGAGCACGGCGCGGCGCGAGACGACGATGTTGCCGCGCCTGCGGTCCATCTTGAGGATCTGGAACGGCTGGTTCATGTGCATCAAGGGGCCCGCGTCCCGAACGGGCCGCACGTCCACCTGGCTGCCCGGCAGGAACGCCACGGCGCCGCCGAGATCGACGGTGAAGCCGCCCTTGACCCGTCCGAAGATCTGGCCCTCGACGCGGTCCTCCTTGGCGGCGGCCTTCTCCAGCCGGTCCCAGGCTTCCTCGCGACGGGCCTTGTCGCGGCTGAGCACCGCCTCGCCGCGGGCGTTCTCCACCCGGTCGAGATAGACCTCGACGACATCGCCCACGGCGATCTCGGAGGCCTTGCCGGGGGCGGCGAATTCCTTGAGATCGACCCGGCCCTCCATCTTGTAGCCGATGTCGATGATGGCCTGGCCGGCCTCGATGGCGAGCACGGTGCCCTTGACGACGGTGCCTTCGTCGGGGGTCTCCAGCTCGAAACTCTCGTTGAGCAGCGCCTCGAAATCTTCCTTGGTTGCCGTAGCGGGCATGCAGGTCTCCAGATGGGGGTTACGGGCCGGGCGGTTGGCTCCACCGGTCTTTCAGAACGTGCCGGGCCGTCAAAGCCGAAAACGGGATCGGGGCTCAGGCCCCGCCCGGATCGAATCGGCTCTTCACGAAGGCGACCGCCTCGGCGACGGCCGCTTCTATAGACAGATCCGTCGTGTCGAGCAAGAGCGCATCCTCCGCCGCCATCATCGGCGCTGCGTCGCGCCCCGCGTCGCGCGCGTCGCGGGCGCGCAGATCGGCCAGCACCTGCTCGAGGCTCTGCCCCGGCAGCTCCGCCTGTCTGCGCGCGGCGCGCACCTCGTCGGAGGCGATGACGAACAGCTTCGCCTCCGCCGCGGGACAGATCACCGTGCCGATGTCGCGCCCGTCGAGCACGGCGCCGCCCTCGGCACGCGCGAAGCCGCGCTGGAACGCGAGCAGCCCCGCGCGCACTTCCGGCCAGGCGGCGACGCGCGACGCGGCCTCGCCCGCGCGGGCGCTGCGCAGGTCGTCGCGCGCCAGATGCTCGGGCGCGAGCCTGCGCGCGAGTTCCCCGGCCCGGCGCGGATCGATCACCCCGCGTCCGTCGTCGAGCGCCTGCATCCCCACGGCCCGGTAGAGCAGCCCCGTGTCGAGATGCCGGAAGCCGAAGGCGCTGGCCACGGCGCGGCCGATGGTGCCCTTGCCCGCCGCCGCCGGCCCGTCGATGGCGACGGTGAAGCTCACGGCGCCCGTCCCTCCGCCTGCGGCAGTCCGTCGGTGATGTCGTAGTAATCGCCCTTGTCGGCGACGAAGATGTGGCGCTCGAGCCGAAGGCCGCTCGCCCCGTCCAGCGTCCCGGCGAAGATCGACAGGGTCTCGCGCCCCTCCGCCTCCCAGAACAGGTTTGACCCGCAGACCCCGCAGAACCCCCGCCGCGCCTCGGGGCTCGATGCGTACCAGCTCACCTCTCCCTCGATCCGTACCGCATCGCGGGGCGCCGAGGTCGCCGCGACATGATGCCCCGAGCTGCGCCGGCATTGGTCGCAGTGACAGGCGACCACCGCGCGCAGCGGCCCTTCGACGCTGTAGCGCACCGCCCCGCACAGACAGCCGCCGTAGTGCACCGCGCTCATGCGCCGATCTCCGCGCCGAGGCCCGACATCAGCGCGACGAAGCCGGGGAAGCTCGTCGCGATCGGCCCCGCGTCGTCGATCGCAATCGGCGCGCGCGCAGCGAGGCCGAGGCAGAGAAAGGCCATCGCGATCCGATGGTCGAGATGCGTCGCGACCACAGCACCCCCGGCGACGCCGCCGGGACCCCGCCCCTGGACGATCAGGTACTCCTCCCCCTCCTCGACGCCCACTCCGCAGGCCTCGAGCCCGCGGGCCATCGCGGCGATCCGGTCGCTCTCCTTGACGCGCAGCTCGCGGATCCCGCGCATGACCGTCGGTCCCTCGGCGGTGGCGGCGAGCACCGCGAGGATCGGGTATTCGTCGATCATCGAGGGCGCGCGCTCCGGCGGCACTTCGATCCCGCGCAGGCCCGAGAAACGCACGACCAGATCCCCGACCGGCTCGCCGCCCTCGATGCGCTCGCCGGTGACCTCGATCCGCGCGCCCATCTCGACGAGCGTCGCGATGAGGCCCGTGCGCGTCGGGTTGAGCCCGATCCCCGGCAGCACGACCTCCGAACCTTCGACCATCAACGCTGCTGCGAGCGGGAATGCCGCCGAGGACGGGTCGCGCGGCACCACGATTGCCTGGGCCGCCAGCTCCGGCTGGCCCCCGAGCACGATTGCCCGTCCGTCCTCCACCTCCTCGGTCCGCAGATGGGCGCCGAAGCCCGCGAGCATCCGCTCGGTGTGGTCGCGCGTGGGCCTGCGCTCGATCACCACCGTCTCGCCCGGCGCGTTCAGCCCTGCGAGCAGCACCGCCGATTTCACCTGCGCCGAGGCGACCGGCAGCGTGTATCGCACCGGCATCGGATCGGCGGCGCCGACGAGCGTGATCGGCAGCCGCCCCCCGCGACGCCCGTACGCCCGCGCCCCGAACAGCGCCAGCGGCTCGGTGATCCGCCCCATCGGCCGGCGGTTGAGGCTGGCATCGCCGGTGAAGGTCACGCTCAGGTCGCTGGTCGCCACCGCCCCCATGATCAGGCGCGCGCCGGTGCCGGAATTGCCGCAGTCGATCACCCCCGCGGGCTCCTGGAACCCCCCGACCCCGACGCCGTCCACGCGCCATGCGCCGGGGCCGTCGCGCGTCACGACCGCGCCCAGCGCCCGCATCGCGCGCGCCGTGTCGAGCACGTCCTGCCCCTCGAGCAGCCCTTCGATGCGCGTCTCGCCCACCGCCAACGCCCCCAGGATCAGCGCCCGGTGCGAAATGGACTTGTCCCCCGGCACCTCCGCCGCGCCCCGGAGCGGCCCCGCGGCCCGCGCCGTCATCGGCACCGCCTCGCCTGCCGTCATCGTCCGCTCCTCCTCGCTCCGCCGCACTCCTTACGGGATGGGGCGCGGCCGGTCCACCGCCCCCGCGCGCAGCCGCAGGCCTTGTCCCGTCCACCGCGGCGCAGATCCAAAACAGAGATATCCAGCTTTTTCAACAAGTTGATGGGGGTTTCAAGTTGGACACGCTCCGGCTACCGCTGTCACGGACGCACGAACTCCAGATACTGCGGCACCCGGCCCGCCGCGACGGCCTTGATCTCGTAGCGCGTCGGTTGCCAGCCGGGCCAGGGTCTCCCGTGGTCCCGCTCGATCTCCGCGAACCCGCCATGCGCCGCCACCGCCTCCAGCGCGTGCCCGACATAAGCGTCCATGTCGGTCGCGAGCCTCAGCTCCGCGCCGGGCGCCATCGCTCGCGCCAGCGCGTCGAGGGTCTCGGCGTTCACGAAGCGCCGGGCGTGGTGGCGCGACTTCGGCCAGGGATCGGGATAGAGCAGAAAGACCCGCGAGAGGGCCCCCGCGGGCAACAGCTCGATCAGATCGCGCGCATCGCCGGGGTGCAGGCGCACGTTCGCCACCCCGGCCGCCTCGATCCGACCGAGCGCCTGGGCGGTGCCGTTCACGAAGGGCTCGCAGCCGATCAGCCCGACCCCGGGATTGGCCTCGGCCTGAGCCACCAGATGCTCGCCGCCGCCGAAGCCCACCTCGAGCCAGAGCGGGCGCTGGTCCCCGAAGATCGCATCCCGCGCCAGCGGCACCCGCTCAGGATTTTCTGCGCGGCTCACGCCTGGGATCGCGAGCTGCGGCAGCAGCTCCGCGAGCCTGCGCGCCTGCGCGGGCTTCAGCGCCTTGCCGCGGCGGCGGCCGTGGAGCTTGTGCGGCGGCCGCGGCTCCCCTCCCGCGGGTCGGGGCGCGGCGGCGTTCAGACCGCCGCCTTCAGCGCCTCGGCGAGGTCCGTGCGCTCCCAGGAGAACCCCCCGTCCTCGTCCGTCGGCCGTCCGAAATGCCCGTAGGCGGAGGTGCGCTCGTAGATCGGCTTGTTCAGACCCAGATGCAGGCGGATGCCGCGCGGCGACAGGTCCATCACCTCCGCCAGCGCCTTTTCGACCGCGGCCTCCGAGACTTCGCCGGTGCCGCGCATGTCGGCGTAGATCGACAGCGGCCGCGCCACCCCGATCGCATAGCTGAGCTGGATCACGCAGCGCTCGGCCAGCCCCGCCGCGACGACGTTCTTGGCGAGGTAGCGCGCGGCATAGGCGGCCGAACGATCGACCTTCGTGGGGTCCTTGCCGGAGAAGGCGCCGCCGCCGTGCGGTGCCGCCCCGCCGTAAGTATCGACGATGATCTTGCGGCCGGTCAGCCCCGCGTCGCCGTCGGGGCCGCCGATCACGAACTTGCCGGTCGGGTTCACGTGCCAGACGGTGCGCCCGGTCAGCCAGTTGCCCGGAACCACCTCGCGCACGTAGGGCTCGACCATCTCGCGCACGTCCTCGGAGGTCATGTCCTCGTCGAGATGCTGGGTCGAGAGCACGATGGTCGCGACCTCGACCGGCTTGCCACCCTCGTAGCGGATCGAGAGCTGCGACTTCGCATCCGGCCCCAGCCGCGGTTCGGCGCCGGACTTGCGCGCCTCGGTCAGGCGGCGCAGGATCGCATGCGCGTAGTGGATCGGGGCGGGCATCAGCTCGGGCGTCTCGCGCACCGCATAACCGAACCTGATCCCCTGGTCGCCCGCGCCCTCTTCCTTGCCGTCGGCGCCGTCGACGCCCTGGGCGATGTGGACGGACTGGCCGTGCAGGTAGTTCGCGACCTCCAGCGTCGCCCAGTGAAAGCCGCGCTGCTCGTAGCCGATGTCGCGCACGCAGGCCCGCGCGATCTCCTCGATCCGGCCGATGACGCTGCCGGGGCCACGCACCTCGCCGCCGATCACCACCCGGTCGGTGGTGGCGAAGGTCTCGCAGGCGACGCGGGACTCGGGATCGGCCCGCATGAAGGCGTCGAGCACCGCGTCCGAGATCCGGTCGCAGACCTTGTCGGGATGGCCCTCCGACACCGATTCCGAGGTGAAGAGATAGTCGCTGCGGCTGCTCATCGGGTTCCCCGGCTCTTCTTGATTGGCGCGCCCTCCCTACGCCACGCGCTCGCGCGGGGTCAACGCCCCATCTGGGGCGGGGCCGGAGGCCGCCGGAGCCGTCCGGCCGCCGCGGAAGCGAGGCGTGTCGCACGATGTCGCACGTGCGACACGCATTGGGCCATTGAAAACGTCGAAATGCTACGTTTTAGCCACTCTTTAAGAATGGTGCACGCTCAGCGCCGACCTCAGGGACGCGGGGCGGCCCGGCACGTCCAGCGCCCGGTGCGCGTCGCGGCGCCAATCCGACAAGGCCCCGGAGAGGAGCGGCAGGTCAGCGGCCCACGGTGTTGTTCGAGGGCGCGAGGCCCACCAGGCCGCGCACGAGCGCGAGCACCGCGGCCCGCGTGGGCGCGTTCGGGATCGCCGAGAAGGCCTCCGTCAGCAGGTGCAGCTCGTCGGCGGGCGCGCGCGGCATGGAATGGTTGCGCCGGCTGTTGGCGACCTCCTCGTTCGTCTCGAGCCCCTCGTAGAACTGCCCCGTGGACACGCCGAGGTAGGCCGCGATCTGGTAGAGCCGTCCGGCGCCGATGCGGTTCGATCCCTTCTAGTACTTCTGAATCTGCGAGAAGGTCAGACCGAGGTGCCGGCCGAGCCGCCCCTGGCTGATCCCCAGCGCCTCGCGCCGCTCGCGCATTCGCTGGCCCACATGCGCATCTATCTCGCTGGCTGACATTGACACGACCACACCCCACACATGATACAGGCAGGGCAATCCGGTGCCGCATCGCGGCCGGTCGGGCGCGGACATGCCGCACCACCGGAAGGTCCCACCACTCCCTGAGCCCATTTTATGAGCGGGGTTTGGCTAAAATGCCACTTGAAAAGGCCGCGACAGTTAATCCGAGCGCCAGAAGCACCAGGATCAGCACCGGCCAGTCGCCGGTCCGGGCGTAGAGCGGCGCGGGCAGCGCGGCCGGAAGTGCTGCGTCGATGTAGCCCGTCTCGCCCAGCCCGAGCTCGGCCACGACCCGCCCGCGCGGGTCGATCATGGCGGTGATCCCGGGGTTGGCGGCGCGCGCCAGCGGCAGGCCCTGCTCGATCGCCCGCGCCCTCGCCTGGGCGAAATGCTGGTAGGGACCCGAAAGCGTGCCGAACCAGGCGTCGTTGGTGATCTGGACGATCCACTCCGGCCGTCCGCCGGGCGGCTGCATCTCGTGCGGGAAGATCGCCTCGTAGCAGATGAGCGGCAGGAAGGTCGGCAGGCCCGGTACCTCCATCAGCCGCGGACCCGGCCCGGACCGAAAGCCGCCGCCGGTCATCGCGGTCAGCGCCGGCAGGCCGAGCCGGGCGATCGCGCCGGCGAAGGGAATGTACTCGCCGAAGGGTACCAGATGGTGCTTGTCATAGACCGCATAGGCGCGCCCGTCTGGCTCGAGCACCGCGAGCGAATTGTACCAGTCGTTGCGGTCGGGGTTCTCGCCCAACCGCTGGATGCCGAGGATCAGCCGCCCCTCCGGCCCGACGGCCGCGGCCATCTCCGCCTGCAGGTCC
The DNA here is from genome assembly GCA_038214855.1 of Rhodobacterales bacterium. Classification (GTDB taxonomy): domain Bacteria; phylum Pseudomonadota; class Alphaproteobacteria; order Rhodobacterales; family Rhodobacteraceae; genus Amaricoccus. The sequence continues at coordinate 6,829 of JBBQRM010000016.1, forward strand.
TCCGCGAAGCCGAGCACGAAGGGCACCGCCGTCTCCGACCAGATCGTGACATCCGGCATGGGATCGGCCGGCGCCCGCGTCGCGGCGAGGTGGCGCTGGTAGAATGCCTGCTGCATCTCGGGGCGCCACTTCAGATGCTGCGCGGCGTTGGGCTGCACCAGACGGACCGTGAGCGGCTCTGCCCGCGCCGGCAGCGGCTGCGCGAGCTCGATCGAACCGTAGCCCCAGCCGAGCCCCACCAGCAGCGCCGCCGTGATCCCGCCGCGCAGGGGTGCCGCCCCCGGCAGCAGCCCCGCGAACAGCGTCAGCGCGCCGAGCCCGTGCGGTCCCACCAGTGCCGAGACCTGCATCACCGGCGTCTCGACCCACACATAGGCCGGCAGCGCCCAGGGAAAGCCGGTCAGCACATGGCTGCGGGCGTAGTCGCTCAGCATCCAGAGTCCGACCAGCAGCACGACGCGCGCGACCCGGTCGCCTGCGCCGAGACGCCGGGTCAGCGCATTTGCCGCCGCAAACGGCACCGCCCAGAAGAGCGCGAGCCCGCCCGCGACCAGAACGAGCGCGAAGGGCGCCATCCAGCCGGTGCGGGCCGGATCGACCAGGAACGGCTCGACGATCCAGAAGAGTGCGGCCGCGAAGAACCCGGTCCCCGCGAGCCAGCCGAGGCGGAAGGCCGCGCGCGCGTCCGGCGCCGCATCGAGAAGCCAGAGCAGCCCCGGAAGGGCTGCAAACAGCACCAGCGGCAAGCCGACCGGCGCCTGACCCAGCGCCATCAGCGCGCCCAGCGCCAGCGGCGTCCCGAGCCGCAGCGGCCAATGCCGCGCAGCCCCGGTCGCACCGATCCGCCTCGCCAGCGCCTGCACGGTCCGGGCGCGGCCTATTCGGCGGCGCGCTGTGCGCGGCGGAGGGCGCGCTCCGGATCGCCGGAGTGCGGGTCTTCGCCGTCAGCCTCCCCTCGACGCGGGTGCTGGTGCCCGGCTTCGGCCGCTTCGCCGCGCCAGCCGCCCGGCGCATCGCCGCTGCCCGCGCTCTGCAGTCGGACGCGCAGGCGCTTGATCTTGCGGGCGTCCGCGTCGGCCACCTCGAACTCGTGGCCGTCGGGATGCATCACCACCTCGCCGCGCACAGGCACCCGCCCGGCGAGGCGGGTCACGAGGCCGCCGAGCGTATCGACCTCCTCGGCGAGCTCGGGCGCGATCAGCCGCACGCCGGCCGCCGCCTCGAACTCGTCCAGATCGACGCGCGCCTGGCAGAGGTAGACGCCGTCGCCCTCGCGGGTCCACAGCGGGATCTCGGCCTCGTCGTGTTCGTCGGAGATGTCGCCGACGATCTGCTCGAGCAGGTCCTCGATCGTAACCAGACCGTCGACGCCGCCGTATTCGTCGATCACCAGCGCCATGTGGCTGCGCGCGGCCTGCATCTTCTGGAGCAGCACCCCGATGCGCATCGACGGCGGCGCATAGAGCAGCGGCCTGAGCAGGGGGGCGAGCTCGAACGCGCCCGCTTCGGCGCCGAAGCCGAACTTAAGCGCCAGGTCCTTGAGATGCACGAGGCCCAGCGGCTGGTCGAGCGTCTCGCGGTAGACCGGCAGGCGCGAGAGGGTCGAGCGCTGGAAGACCTCGACGACATGCGCGAGGCTCGCGTCCTCTCCGATCGCGACGATATCGGCGCGCGGCACCGAGACGTCGTCGACGCGGAGGTTGCGCATGTTGCGAAGGTTTACGAGCATCGCGTTCGCCGCGGTGCCGGTCTCGCGGTCGCCGCCCGGGCCGGCGTCAGTGCCGTCGCCGTCCCAGCGGAAGAGCCGTGAGAAGAATGTTCCCCGGGTCGAACTGTCCGGATCGCCGTCGTCGGAACCCGCGCCCGACGCCGATGCGTCTCCGTTAGACCTGTCGCCCATGTCTCCTGTCCGGTGCCGTTTGCGCCCCCGAGGGGCCGTCTTCAGCCGTCATATGGGTTCGCGATGCCCATGGTTGCAAGTATTTTCGTCTCCAGCGCCTCCATGCGGCCGGCCTCCGCCTCCGCCGCGTGGTCGTGGCCGAGAAGATGCAGGCAGCCGTGGACGGCCAGATGCGCCGCATGCTCGGCGAGCCCGATGCCCCGCGCCTCGGCCTCGCGGGCGCAGGTCTCGTAGGCCAGCGCGAGGTCGCCGAGGAACAGCGGCTCGGCGCCGGGCATCGGGATCGTGCCGCCGAAGGCGGGCCAGGAGAGCACGTTGGTGGCCGCCTCCCGCCCGCGGTGCGCGGCGTTAAGCGCCGCGATCCGCGCGTCGTCGCAGGCGAGCAGGCTGATCTCGTGGCGCTCCGGATCCCGTCCGCAGGCCGCGAGCGCCGCCGCCGCCGCCTCGGCTGCCCGCGTGAGCCCCCCCGCCTTCCAGCGCGGGTCCTCGAGCATCAGATCGACCGGCGGCGCCGTTGCCGGCGTCTCAGGCATCGAGCCGGCGCGCGCCCTCGTAGGCGCGGATGATGCGCGCGACGAGATGGTGGCGGACCACGTCCTCGGCGGTGAAGCGGGTAAAGCCGATGCCGCTCACGCCGGCGAGGATGCGCTCGGCCTCCACCAGCCCCGAGGGCACGCCGCGGGGCAGGTCGATCTGGGTCGTGTCGCCGGTGATCGCCATGCGGCTGCCCTCGCCGAGGCGCGTGAGGAACATCTTCATCTGCATCGTCGTGGCGTTCTGCGCCTCGTCGAGCACGACGAAGGCGTTCGACAGCGTCCGCCCGCGCATGAAGGCGAGCGGGGCGATCTCGATCTGCCGCTCCTCGATGAGCTTCGCCACCTGCTTGGGCGACAGGAAGTCGTTCAGCGCGTCGTAGAGCGGCTGCATGTAGGGGTCGACCTTGTCCTTCATGTCGCCCGGCAGGAACCCAAGCCGCTCGCCCGCCTCGACCGCGGGGCGGCTCAGGATGATCCGGTCCACCTGCCCCTCGATGAACATCGAGACCGCTGCGGCCACCGCGAGATAGGTCTTGCCGGTGCCCGCCGGCCCGAGCCCGAAGACCAGCTCGTGGGTGAAGAGGTTGCGCACGTAGTCGCGCTGCATCGCGGTGCGCGGCTCGACCACCTTGCGGCGGGTGCGGATCTCGACGGCCTCGGCGCCGAACATGTCGAGCTGGCCCGGCCGCGCCTGCGGTTTGGGCGCGGGGGCCTCCGGCGCAGGCATCGCCCCCGGCAGCATCCGGATCGCGGCATCGACATCGGCCGGCGCGACGCTGCGTCCCTGTTCGAGCCGGGCGTAGAGCCCGCTCAGCACCTGCCGCGCCGCCGCCCGCTCCTCGGGCGCCCCGTGCAGCGCCAGCTCGTTGCCGCGGCGCTGGACCATCACGCCGAGCCGCTGCTCGATCTGCACGATGTTGCGGTCGAGCTCGCCGCACAGCTCGATCAGCAGCCGGTTGTCCGGGAATGTCAGAACGGTGTCGATCGTCTCGTCTGGCGCGGTGCCGGAGCCGAGGGCGGGGATCGGTGCGGTGGGCGCCAATTGGCCTCCGGCATCAGAGGACGGACACGTGGCCCCGACACTGCCCCACCCGCGCCCGCCGCGCAAGCCGCTTGCACCCCCGCCCGCCGCTCCGGTCCGGGACGAAAGCAGGTCCGCCGCTGAACCCGCTGGACAGCGAGCCGCCGCGTTGCCGGAGGAGAAAGTTAACAACTCGTAAAGTCGCGCCGATTTCACCAGCGTTATCAATGCCCCGAGTTGTCTTTCACAGTGAAAGCCCGTGAACCCCGCCTCTCCGGAAACCTCCGTCAGGCCGCGAGCACCCCGGCCAGCGAGTTCGCATGGGCCTCCAGGATACGCACCGGGACCACCTGCCCCGGCCCCTCCGTCCCCGCCTCGAGATGCACGGCGTTGAGGTAGGGCGTGCGGCCGACGATCTGCCCCGGCTCGCGCCCCGGCTTCTCCAGCAGGATCGGCAGCGTCCGGCCGACCATGCCCTCCAGATGCGCCCGCTGCTGGGCCGCGAGCAGCGTCTGGAGCCGCTGCAGCCGCTCGGCCCGCGCCTCCGCGGGAACTTCGGGGCGCGCGGCCGCGGGGGTCCCCGGGCGCGGCGAATAGGCGAAGGAATACGCCTGGGCATAGCCGACCGCCTCGACCAGCCGAAGCGTCGCGGCGAAATCCGCCTCGGTCTCGCCCGGAAAGCCGACGATGAAGTCCCCCGACAGCGCGATGTCCGGCCGCGCCTCGCGGATGCGCTCGATCAGCCGCAGGTAGGCCTCCGCCGTGTGCCGGCGGTTCATCGCCTTCAGCACCCGATCGCTGCCCGACTGCACCGGCAGGTGCAGGAACGGCATCAACGCCTCGACCTCGGCATGCGCCGCGATCAGGTCGTCGCCCATGTCGTTCGGATGCGAGGTGGTGTAGCGGATGCGGGCAAGGCCCGGGATCCCCGCCAGCGCCCGGATGAGCTTGGCGATACTCAACCCGTCGGGATCGCGATAGGCGTTGACGTTCTGGCCCAGGAGCGTGATCTCGACCACGCCGCGTGCCACCAGGTCCCGCGCCTCCGCCAGCAGCCGCGCCGCCGGGCGCGACAGCTCGGCGCCGCGGGTGTACGGCACGACGCAGAAGGCGCAGAACTTGTCGCAGCCCTCCTGCACCGTCAGGAAGGCCGAAGGTCGGCGCGGCCCCGTTGCCTGCGGCAGGTGGTCGAACTTGTCCTCGGCCGGGAAGTCAGTCTCCACCGGGCGTGCGCCCTCGGCGACCCGGTCGAGCATCGCCGGAAGCCGGTGATAGGCCTGCGGTCCCACCACGAGGTCGAGTACCGGCGCCCGGCGCAGCATCTCGGCACCTTCGGCCTGCGCCACGCAGCCGGCCACCCCGATCCGCATCCCTGGCCGCGCCGCCTTCAGCGCGCGCAGCCGGCCGAGCTCGGAATAGACCTTCTCGGCGGCCTTCTCGCGAATGTGGCAGGTGTTGAGTAGGACGAGGTCCGCCTCCTCCGGCGTCCCCACCGCACCATAGCCCCGCGCCGCCAGCGCCGCGGTCATCCGCTCGCTGTCGTAGACGTTCATCTGGCAGCCGTAGGTCTTTACGAAGAGCGTCTTGGCGGCAGTCATCGGCGTCGCTCCAGCGAACACGCGGACGGCGCGCGGCCGCGCGCCGCACTTAGCCGATCCGACGGACCGGAGGCAACCACGCCATTATTTGGGGCGGGGCTTGCGCCCGAGGCCGATCTTCTTCGCCAGCTCCTGCCGCTTGGCGGCATAGCTCGGCGCGACCATCGGGTAGTCCGACTTCAGCCCCCATTTCGCCCGGTAGTCCTCGGGTGTCATGCCATAGGCCGTCATCAGGTGGCGCTTCAGCATCTTGAGCTTCTTGCCGTCCTCGAGACAGACGATGTAATCGTCGGTCACCGACTTCTTGATCGGCACGGCGGGAGTCAGCTCCACCGACGTGTCTTCCTCGCCGCCGGCGAGTTCGGTGAGCTTGCTGAACACCGACTGGATGAGGTCGGTGACGTCGGTCTGAACGACCGCGTTGTTGGCGACATGCGCCGACACGATCTCCGTCGTCAGTGCCAGGATCTCGCCCCGGCCAATGGTCTGATCTTCAGTCATCAAGTCTCTTTCCGTCCACGAAGCCGGGACAGCCCCTCGGCTGTTTCCGGACTATTGGAATAAGATCGCACGCGTTGTAACGCCGCGAAGGATGCTTTCATAATATTTACAAGCCCAGCCTTTGACAAGAGCGCGCAGCCGCACCAAGCGCAAAAAATTTGCCAACCGCCAAGCTAAGCCCAGAAAAGACGCCGCACTCGCAAGCATGTGTTCGGTCACTCCGACACCGGCTTGCGGCCGATTACCGCCGAATAAAGGATTTTTTAAGGTCTTGGTAATTTATCCGAGGACATCGGGAACTACCCGTGCTTCGGCAGGTTTCCGCTGTCGGCCTCTGCCCCAGTGGCAATCTTGCGCTCAGGCCGCCAGTCCGCGCTGCGCGAGAAGCGCTTCCACGCCAGGCAGCCGGCCGCGAAAGGCTCGGTAGAGTTCGGCCGCGTCGCGCGCGCCGCCGGCGGAATAGACGAACCGCTCCAGACGCGCCGCCACCTCCGGATCGAAGATGTCGCCGGCCTCGCGGAAGGCCGCGAAGGCGTCGGCGTCCATCACCTCCGACCACATATAGGAATAATAGCCCGAGGCATAGCCATCGCCGGCGAAGACGTGCTGGAAATGCGGCAGCGCATGGCGCATCGCGATCGCCCGCGGCAGGCCGAGGCCCGTCAGGATCGCCTCCTGTGCCGCCAGCGGATCGGCGGGCGCCGCGCCCGTGTGCAGGTCGAGATCAACCAGCGCCGAGGCGAGATACTCCACCGAGGCGAACCCCTGGTCGTAGGTCTGCGCCGCCAGCAGCCGGTCGCGCAGCGCCTCGGGCATCGGCGCGCCGGTGGCGAAGTGCCGGGCGTGCGCATCCAGCACCTCCGGCGTCTCCAGCCAGTGCTCGTAGAGCTGGCTCGGCAGCTCCACGAAATCGCGCGCGACCGAGGTGCCCGAGACCGTCTCGTGCGTCACGTCCGACAACAGCACGTGCAGCGCGTGGCCGAACTCGTGGAAGAGCGTGCGCGCGTCGTCATAGGTGAGCAGCGCCGGCCGCCCCGCAGGCGGTTTCGCGAAGTTGCAGACGTTGAGCGCGATGGCGCTCACCGGCCCGTCGAGCTTCGACTGGCTGCGGAAGCGCGAACACCAGGCGCCCGAGCGCTTCGAGCCGCGGGCGAAGTAATCGCCGACGAAGACGCCCTTGTGCCGCCCGTCGCGGCGCACCTCCCAGGCGCGCGCGCCCGCGTGGTGGAGGGTCGCCTCGAGCGGCACGAACTCCAGCCGGAACAGCCGGCCGGCAACGTCGAAGGCCGCCGCGATCATCGCCTCGAGTTGAAGGTAGGCCGCGACCTCCGCCGCATCGAGGTCGTGCTCGCGGCGCTGGCGGATGGCAGAATAATACCGCCAATCCCAGGGCTCCAGCGCATCGTTCACCCCGTCCGCGCGCATCAGTTCGGCGAGCTTTGCGGCATCCTCCTCCGCGCGCGTCTTCGCCGGTTCCCAGACCGCCATCAGGAGGTCGCGGACCGCCTGCGGAGTCGCGGCCATCTCCGGCTCGAGCTTGAACTCGGCGTAGCTTCCGTAGCCGAGCAGCCGCGCCCGCTCGGCGCGCAGCGCCAGCATCTCGGCAGCGACCGCGCGATTGTCGGTGGCCCCGCCGTTCGCCCCGCGTGCGGTCCAGGCACGAAACGCCCGCTCGCGCAGGTCGCGCCGCGGGCTCGTCTCGAGGAACGGCACGACCACACTGCGCGAGAGCGTCAGCAGATGGCCCTCCACCCCCCGGTCGGCCGCCGCCTGCGCGAGATCGGCGACGAGCGGCTCCGGCAGGTCGACGAGGTCGTCGGGCCCGAGCGGCATCGACCAGCCCCGTTCGTCGGCCAGCACGTTCTGCGCGAACTTGGTCCCCAGGCTCGCGAGCCGCTCCGCGATCCGCGACAGCCGCGCGCGATCCTCGCCTTCGAGCCTCGCGCCCGCGCGCACGAAGTCCCGGCGGGTGAGGTGGAGCACCCGCGCCTCTTCGTCGGTCAGACCCATCTCCGCGCGCGCCTCGTGCAGCGCCTCGACGCGGGCAAACAGCGCCGCATCGAGCATCGTAGCACTGTGGTGCCGGGCCAGGCGCGGGCTGATCTCGCGCTGCAGCGCCTCGATCTCGGGCGACGAATCGGTGCCGGCGAGGTTGAAGAACACCGCCGCCACTCGGTCCAGCGCCCGCTCCGCCCGCTCCATCGCCGCGACCGTATTCGCAAAGCTCGGCGCCGCGGGATCGTGCGCGATCGCATCGAGCGCCGCGCGCGCCTCGGTCAGCGCCGCCTCGAAGGCCGGCGCGAAATGCGCCGTCTCGATCTCGGCGAAGGGCGGCAGGCCGCAGGGCGTGCGCCATGCGCCCAGCAGCGGGTTGTCGGTCGGTGCCTCCACCTTCGGTCCTCGCGGCTCAGGCGCCCTGCAGCACCGATTGCACCACGCCCCGCGCGAAGGCCTGGACCACCGCCGCATAGAACTCGCCGCTGTCGGGCGAGATCGAGGTCACCCCCTCGCCCGCGAGCAGGTTCTGGGCCTCGCGCGAGGTCGCGGTGACGTCGTAGGTCCCGAGCGGCTCGCCGGTCACCCGGTCGGTGACGGTAACGCGCCCCGACAGCCGCGAATCCTCGCCCTGGAAGCGCGAGGTGAAGGCGTTGGCGAGCGAGATCTCGTCCACGTCCACCGCGATGACCGCGCCCGCCGGGTCGATCCGGCCGAGGAACTCGGTGACGAGCGCCGCTTCGAGATCCTCGTCGAGCGTCTGCCAGTAGCGCACGCTCCCGGCGTTGCCGATCGACTGCAGATCGGTGTTGACGGTGATCTCGGAGACGGTCGTGGGCGAGGTCGGTGCCTCGGGCTCGCCCGCACAGGCGGCGAGCAGGAGCGCGGATGCGGCAAAAACGGCGGCAGCCTTCATGGCGGGACTCCTTATCCAGCGGACAGCACCGGCTAGTGCCGTAGACCCGCCCATACATCCCGCCTTGACCCGCGGCGCGCAAGTGCTCTTTCACCAAAGCCGCGAGTGTGTCGGAATCCGGCGATGCACGGTCGGGCGGCGGGCGCGGCGGCGGACCTGCCCGCGCTAGAGCGGGGCGGGGCGACAGCGGGAGGCGGTGCGATGAGAACCCAGGCGCGGGCTGTGGTGGTAGGTGGCGGCGCAGTCGGGGTGGGCATCGCCTATCACCTCGCGCGCGCCGGCTGGGCCGACGTGGTGCTGCTCGAGCGCGACGAGCTCACCTCCGGCTCGACCTGGCACGCCGCGGGGCTGCTGCCGCTGTTCACCATGAACTACGCCGCGAGCCACATCCACGATTACTCGGTGCGCTTCTACAAGACGCTCGAGGCGGAGACCGGCCTCGACGCCGGCTTCTCGGTCGTCGGCAACCTGCGCATGGCGCAATCGCAAGCGCGGATGGACGAGTTCCGCCTCTACGCCACCACCGCCGAGACCGTGGGCATCCCGCATGAGTGGCTGACGCCGGCCCAGATCCGCGAGCGCTGGCCGCTGGTGGAGACCTCCGACCTGCGCGGCGCGATCTTCCACCCCACCGACGGCTACATCAATCCCGCCGACGTCACCCAGGCGATGGCCAAGGGCGCGCGCAGCCGCGGCGTCGAGATCAACCGCCGCGTCCAGGTGGACGGCTACGCGTGGACCGGCTCCGAATGGATCGTCCGCGGTCGCCGGATGGTGGAGAAGGGCGGCAATCTCGTGCCCTCCGAGGAGACCTACGAGATCCGCGCCGAGCACGTGGTCACCGCCACCGGCAACCATGCCCAGCGCACCGCGCGCCTGCTCGGCCTCAAGCTCCCGGCGATCCCGGTCGAGCACCAGTACATCGTCACCGAGCCCGACCCCGCGCTGCGCGAGTGGCGGCGGACGAACGGCGAGCACCCGGTGCTGCGCGACGCCGACGCGCATTGGTACGTGCGCGAGGAACGCGGCGGCTGGCTCCTCGGCCCCTACGAGAAGGGCGCCCCCGCCCGCTTCGAGCACGGCGTCCCCGACAGCTTCCGCGCCGACCTCTTCCCGCTCGATCTGGAGCGGATCGAGGCGGAATACATGGCGATGATCCACCGCATCCCCTCCTCGGAAAACTGCGGCCTCAAGGACGACTTCAACGGCCCGATCTGCTACACGCCCGACGGCAACCCGCTGGTCGGACCCGCCCCGGGCCTGCGCAACATGTGGCTCGCCGAGGGCTTCTCCTTCGGCATCACCGCGGCCGGCGGCACCGGACACTACCTCGCGCAGATGATGGTGGGCGGCGAGGCCGAGATCGACATGGCCGCGCTCGACCCCCGGCGCTTCGGGTCGTGGATGACCACCGAATACGCCGCGCGCAAGAACGAAGAGGCCTATGACCACGTCTTCGTCCTCCACCACCCCGACGAGGAACGCCCGGCCTGCCGCCCCCTGCGCACCGCACCCTGCTACGACCGCCTCATGGCCCGCGGCGCGCAGTTCGGCCAGGTGAACGGCTGGGAGCGGCCGAACTACTTTGCACCGCAGGGCTTCGACGACCACGCGAGCCGCAGCTTCCGCCGCGGCGGCTGGTGGCAATATGCGGTCGATGAAGCACGCGCGATCCGCGACGGCGTCGGACTGATCGACGCCTCCGCCTTTACCAAGCACGTGGTCAAGGGTCCCGGGGCGACGCAGTTCCTCGACTGGTTCACCTGCAACAAGCTGCCCAAGGTTGGTCGCATCAACCTCACCTATGCGCTGACCGACAACGGAACCACGCGCACCGAATACACCATCGTGCGCCTGTCCGAGGACT
>JBBQRM010000017.1:0-16683 GCA_038214855.1 Rhodobacterales bacterium
CTGCTCTCCAGGTTAGCAAACCTATATGAACACGCTGGCGAAACCCGGCGAGGGGCGGGACCGGACCCGGCGGGATCGGCGTGAGGCGGGCGGGGGGTGCGGTGCTGCCGGTGCTGACGGTCGTGCTGGGGCTGATCGTGCTGTGGTATGTCGGCGCGGTGGTGCTGAACGCGGCCTGGGCCTATGACCAGGCGGGGCGGGCGGGCGAGACGCTCGACTGGAGCGGGCTGATCCGCGCGACGCTGGCGCAGGATCGGCCGCGGTTGCCGGCGCCGCATCAGGTGGTGGCGGAGCTGTGGGACACGACGGCGCGGATGGCGCCCACCTCCAAGCGCAGCCTCATCTACCACGCCTGGATCACGCTGTCGGCGACGGGGCTCGGCTTCGTGCTGGGGGCGGGGTTCGGCACCCTGCTGGCCGTTGCCATCGTCCACGACCGGACCACGGATGCGAGCGTCATGCCCTGGGTGATCGCAAGCCAGACGATCCCGATCCTCGCCATAGCCCCGATGATCATCGTGGTCCTGAACTCGGTCGGGGTCACGGGGCTGCTGCCGAAGGCGCTGATCTCGATGTATCTGTCGTTCTTCCCGGTGGCGGTGGGAATGGTGAAGGGGCTGCGCAGCCCCGAGCCGATGCTGATGGACCAGATGCGCACCTGGAACGCGAGCCGGGTGCAAACCTTCGCCAAGCTGCGGCTTCCCGCGGCGATGCCGTATCTTTTCGCCTCGCTGAAGGTCGGCGTCGCGGCGAGCCTCGTCGGCGCGATCATCGGCGAGCTGCCGACGGGCGCCGTGGCGGGGCTGGGGGCGCGGATGCTGTCGGGCAGCTACTACGGCCAGACGGTGCAGATCTGGTCGGCGCTGGTGATGGCGGCCGCACTCGCGGCGGTGCTGGTGGCGCTGATCGGGGCGGTGGAGCGGATCACCGCGCGGGCGATGGGCGCGCGGCCGTGAGCCGGGGTTCAGGGGCCGAACTGGAACGACTCGAACCGCTCGAGCGCCGCGTCGATGCGCGCCCGGTCGCCGCTCGAGGGCGCGCCTTCGGTCCAGGTCCATTGCCGGATGCGCAGGCTGCGCGCGGCGCGGTCGGCCTTGAGATCGATGGCCGCGACGATGCGGTCGCCGATCAGCACCGGCAGGGCGAAATAGCCGAGCACGCGCTTGGCCGCCGGCACATACGCCTCGAAGCGGTGGTCGTAGCCGAAGAGCAGGCTCAGGCGCCTGCGCTGGATGATCAGCGGATCGAAGGGCGACAGGATCCGGACCGGCGCATCCTGCGGGTCGGGCGGCTCGGCGTCTGCGGGCGCGATCCAGTGCAGCGTCCGGCCGGCGTCTTCGATCGCGACCGGGATCAGGCGGCGGCGGCGGACGCGGGCCTCGATCAGCACTTCCATCGCCGGCTTCAGCGCCGCGGCGAGGTAGCAGATCGAGTCGAGGCTGACCGCTCCTTGCGCGCGCAGGGCGCGGTCGAGGAGGAAGTCGAGCACCTGCCGCTCGGTCGCTGGGCGCGGCGGCTTCGTCCAGCCGAAGTGCCGGGCGCTGAGATCGTAGGTCTTCAGCATCCCGCTGCGGGCGCTGACCGTCAGCGCGCCGGTGAAGAAGCCGAGCTGGAGCGCGCGCTTCGAGGGTTTGCGGCTGGCCCAGGCGTGATCCTTTTCCACCAGCGCGTCGTCGTCGATGGCGCGGATCGTGAGCGGCCCGTTGCTGCGGATGCGCGCGACGAGCCGATTGAGGTCGGCGGGCTGCACCGAGGCGAACCACGTCGCTGGCGCCTGCCGGTGCCGCTTCATCGCCGGCAGGTAGAAGCGGTAGTCCCGCGTGGGCACGTAGGCGAGCGCATGCGCCCAGTATTCGAACACCGACCTGTCGCGGCTCAGCGCCTGCGCGAGGTCGGTGCGGCGGTAGTCGGGGATGCGGCTCCACAGGATGTGGTGATGCGCGCGCTCGATCACGTGGATCGTGTCGATCTGGACATAGCCCAGGTGCTCGACCGCCGCCCGGACCGCCTCGGGTCCGGCACCGAAGGGCGCGGGCGCGTCGAGGCGCTGGGCATGCAGCCACAGGCGCCTCGCGGCTGCGCGGGAGAGGGGGAGCGGGGAGCGCGGCATGAATGCGGATGTGGCAGGTCGCCGCGCCGCTGTCAAAACCGTGCGGGCCCGCGATGATCCCGACGCTGGCCGCCGCTCTCGCGCTGTGGCTCGGGGCCTGGTGGCTCAATGCGCGGCTGGCGCGGCTTCCGCGGGGGCGGGCCACGCGGCTGCTGCCGCCGCTGGTCTTCGGAGTGACGCTCCTGATCCTGTGGGAGCTGCTGGTGCGCGGGCTCGACGTGAGTCCGGTGTTGCTGCCAACCCCCTCGGCGATCGGGGCGCGGATTGCGGCGAGCCCGGAGATCCTCTGGGCGGATTTCGTGCAGACATTCCTGAAGGGCGCGCTGTCGGGCTACGTGATCGGCTGCGGCGCGGGAGTGCTCACGGGCATCGCCGTCGACCGGCTGCCGTTCCTGCGCCGGGGGCTCTTGCCGGTGGGGAGTTTCGCCGCGGCGCTGCCGATCGTCGGCATGGCGCCGATCATGGTGATGTGGTTCGGCTTCGACTGGCAATCGAAGGCGGCGATCGTGGTCCTGATGGTGTTCTTCCCGATGCTGGTGAACACCGTGCAGGGGCTCGCCGCCACCGAGCACGCGCAGTCCGATCTCATGCGCACCTATGCCGCGAGCTACGGCCAGACGCTGCGGCGGCTGCGGTTGCCCGCCGCGGCGCCGTTCGTTTTCAACGGCTTGAAAATCTCCACGACATTGGCTCTGATCGGTGCCATCGTGGCCGAGTTCTTCGGCTCGCCGACCGTGGGGATGGGGTTTCGCATCTCGACCGAGGTGGGGCGGCTGGGGCTCGACATGGTCTGGGCGGAGATTGCGGTGGCGGCCCTGGTGGGGTCGGCCTTCTACGGCGCGGTGGCGCTGGTGGAGCGGGCGGTGACCTTCTGGCATCCGGCGCAGCGGCGGTAACGAGAAAAGACGGTCCAACAAGGAGTGAGTGAAATGACGAAGACGATGATGGGCGCCTCGGTGGCGGTGCTGATGCTCGCGGGGGCGGCGCGGGCCGAGGAGGTGGTGCTCCAGCTCAAATGGGTGACGCAGGCGCAGTTCGCCGGCTATTACGTGGCGCAGGACCAGGGCTTCTACGAGGAGGAGGGGCTCGAGGTCACGATCAAGCCGGGCGGCCCCGACATCGCGCCGGTGCAGGTGCTCGCGGGCGGCGGCGCGGACGTGATCGTGGAGTGGATGCCCGCCGCACTCGCGGCGCGCGAGGCGGGGCTGCCGCTGGTCAACATCGCCCAGCCGTTCAAGGCGTCCGGCATGATGCTCACCTGCCGCAACGACACCGGCGTCACCTCGACCGAGGATTTCCCGGGCAAGACGCTGGGCGTGTGGTTCTTCGGCAACGAGTACCCGTTCCTGAGCTGGATGAGTGCGCTCGGTATCCCGACCGAGGGCGGCGAGGACGGGGTGACGGTGCTCAAGCAGGGGTTCAACGTCGATCCGCTCCTGCAGGGGCAGGCGGCCTGCATCTCGACGATGACCTACAACGAATACTGGCAGGTGATCGATGCGGGGCTCACCCCCGAGGACCTGACGGTGTTCAAGTACGAGGACCAGGGGGTGGCGACGCTCGAGGACGGGCTCTACGTGCTCGAGGATCGGCTGGAGGACCCGGAGTTCGTCGAGACGATGGCGAAATTCGTGCGCGCCTCCATGAAGGGCTGGAAATGGGCTGAGGAGAACCCGGACGAGGCCGCCGAGATCGTGCTCGAGAACGACGCAACCGGGGCGCAGACCGAGGCGCATCAGAAGCGGATGATGGGCGAGGTCGCGAAGCTGACCGCGGGATCGGAAGGCGCGCTCGACCCGACCGATTACGAGCGAACGGTCCAGACGCTGCTGTCCGCGGGATCCGATCCGGTAATCACCCGCGAGCCCGAGGGCGCCTGGACCCATGTGGTGACGGACAAGGCGCTGAACTGAGGCGCCGAACTGAGGCGCCGAGCGGCCCCGGACTCGATCCGGGGCCCCGATTGCGGGAGTGCGGCGGTGGACGACGACGGTGAGCTGGCGCGGCTGCGCGCAAAATATGCCGACGATCCGGGCGGCAGGATGCACGACCCGCGCTATGCGCGGGTGGCCGAGCGCATCTTCAGCCGCGGCTCGCGGCCCGCGCCCTATGCCGGGGTGCCGACCTTCCTGACCGCGCCGCACCGGATCGTGGAGCCAGGGGCACCGGACTTCTCCGGGCTTGACGTGGCGATCAGCGGCATGCCGGTCGACCTCGGCGCCAGCAACCGCTCGGGCACGCGCTTCGGGCCGCGGGCGATCAGGACGATCGAGCGGGTGGGCCCCTACAACCACGCGCTCGACTGTGCGCCGCTGTCGGATCTGCGGGTGGCGGACGTGGGCGACGTGCCCTTCTCCAGCCGCTACGACCTCGCGGCGAGCCATGCCGAGATCGAGGCCTGGGTCGGGCGGATCGTCGCGGCCGGTGCCAGGCCGCTGTCGGTGGGGGGCGATCATTCGATCAGCCATCCGATCCTGCGCGCGGTGGGCGCCGGGCGGTCGGTCGGGCTGGTGCATATCGACGCGCATTCCGACACCGGCGGGCCCTTCGACGGCGAGCGCTTCAACCACGGCGCGCCGTTCCGCAACGCCGTGCTCGACGGGGTGCTCGACCCGAAGCGGACGATCCAGATCGGGCTGCGCGGCGCCTCCGAGTTCCTCTACGAGTTCGCCGCCGACAGCGGCATGACCTGCCTCCATGCCGAGGAGGTCGCGTCGATGGGCGTGGCGGCGGTGATCGAGCGGGCGCGGGCGGTGGTGGGCGACGGACCCACCTATATCTCCTTCGATATCGATGCGCTCGATCCGGCCTTCGCGCCCGGGACGGGCACGCCGGAGATCGGCGGGCTGACGACGCGCGAGGCCCAGGCGATCCTGCGCGGCCTAGCGGGGCTCGACATCGTCGGCGGCGACCTGGTCGAGGTGGCGCCGCAGTACGACGCCACCACCAACACCGCCCATGCCGGCGCACAGATGCTGTTCGAGATCCTCAGCCTGATGGCGGTCGGCCCGAGGTGATACCAAGGGCCCCTCGGTTTGACTCCGCCGAAGCCGTTCCCCGGACCGCTCTTGGCGGGGGCCCTGTGGGGCGCCGCGCGGTCCGGGCGGCCTGAGACCAGTCTCAGGCCGAGGGGGGGTGGAGATTTCTCCGTCGTCCTGCAATCGGGACGCGCCTGCCTGGCTGGCGCGTCTATCGCGCCTGCCGGGGGCAGGCAGGCGCGGCCCGATTTGTCGACGGACAAATCGAGCGGGACATCCGCAACGGCATCGCGCCGATCCGACAAAGAGAGACGGGCGGCATCGCGTGGCGAAAGGTCAGACCGAGGGGCCGTTGGTATCAAATGGGAAGAAATCCGATGCAATCACCCGGAGCCCGTATGATCTGGCCTGACCGCCGCGCTGCGAAATCCTTTCCATGTAGTTAATGGCACCCAGAAAAGCATTTTAAACCAGTATCTTATCGAGTTGCTCAAGCTTGAGCACCCGTGAGCATCACCGGCTCCGGCCACCTTGCTTCAGCCTCGGACACAACAGCGGACACGCGAGCCATCTGAACGCCGCCACCATCACGCCGCCCGGTGCAGATAGGCCGCGATCCACCGGCCCCAGTCCCCGCTCGCGGTGGGACGGGAGAGCGAGGCGCGGGCGGGCCGGGCCAGCGCCTCCGGAAAGGCCATGCCCGCCCGCAGCGCCAGCAGCGCGTCGAGGAACGCCGGTTCGAACTCCGGATGCGGCTGGAGCGAGATCGCATCCGGCGCCTCGGGATCGCCATAGGCGAGCGCTGCGATCTCGCAGGTCTCGGAGCGGGCGAGGAGCGTGGTGCCGGGCGGGGCCGCCACGACCTGATCCTGGTGCAGCGCGCCCACAGCGAAATGCGCCGGCGCATCCGCCATCCAGCCGGGGCGCGCGGTGAGCGTGTAGTCCTGCACCCCGAGCCGCCAGCCGCGGTCGGATTTCTCCGCCCGCCCGCCCATCGCCTGCGCGAGGATCTGGTGGCCGAAGCAGACGCCCACGACCGGCACCCGCGCGCCGAGACAGGCACGCAGGAACGCCTCGAGCGGCGCCATCCAGGGCAGGTCGTCGTAGACGCCGTGGCGCGAGCCGGTGACGAGCCAGGCGTCCGCCTCCTGCGGCGCCCCCGGCATCTCGCCCGCGACCACCCGCACCGTCGCAAACTCGAGCGACGGGTCCGCCGCGCCGAGCAGGCGCGCGAACATCGACGGGTAGTCGCCATGGACGGTCCGGAGCGGCTCCGCCACCTCGCCGGTCTCGAGGATGCCGAGCCTCATCGCCGCCCCCGCCTCAGACGAAAAATTGCCCGCCGTTGGCGCTGATCGTCGAGCCGGTGATGAAGCCCGCGTCGTCGGAGGCGAGGAAGGTCACGATCCGCGCGATCTCGTCGGGCTCGCCGAGGCGGCCGACGGGGATCTGGGGGATGATCTTCTCGTTCAGCACCTTCTCGTCGATGGCGCGGACCATCTCGGTGCCGATATAGCCCGGGCAGACGGCGTTCACGGTGATGCCGGCGCGCGCGCCCTCCTGCGCCAGCGCCTTGGTCAGCCCGAGATCGCCGGACTTGGAGGCCGAGTAGTTCGCCTGGCCCGCCTGGCCCTTCTGGCCGTTGATCGAGGAGATGGTGATCACGCGGCCGAACTTGCGCTCGCGCATCCCCGACCAGACCGGATGGGTCATGTTGAAGACGCCGTTGAGGTTGGTGTCGATCACCTCGCGCCATTGCTGCGGCGTCATGCGGTGGAACATCGCGTCCCGCGTGATGCCGGCGTTGTTGACCAGCACCTCGACCGGCCCGTGGGCCGCCTCGACCTTCTTCACCCCCTCGGCGCAGGCGTCGTAGTCGGCGACCGACCATTTGTAGGTCTCGATGCCGGTCTCGCCGGTGAAGGCGCGGGCCGCCTCGTCGTTGCCGGCGTAGCTGGCCGCGACCGTGTAGCCCGCGGCCTTCAGCGCCTTCGAGATCGCGGCACCTATGCCGCGCGTGCCCCCGGTCACCAATGCTGTTCTTGCCATCGTCGTCCCCTCGCTGATTGATGCTGCGTCATGCCGCGGCGGTGAAACCGCGCTCGGTGAGGAAGGCGCGGCCGTCGCGGGCGCCGGCCCCCCAGGTCTTCTCGATCTTCTCGCGGCTGGTGAAATCGATCTTGTTGGCCGGCGTCTCGCGCTCGGGCGTATCGTAGAGACGCCGGTCGGACTGCGGCAGGTTGCGGAAGTTGCGGGTGAGCAGGATCAGCGTCCGACCCTCGTCGCGGCTCGGGACCGGTGCCTTGCTCGCCATGCCGCCGTCGATCACCTGCCGCCCGTTCCAGTGCGCGACGTTGAAGACCGGCGGGATCACCGCCGCGCTGCAGATCAGATCGACAAGCCTGCCGTCGCGCGCCGCCTGCCTGCCGTCGGCGAGACCTTGTTCGACGCCGAGCCGGGAGGGCCAATGCATGTGCGGCGTCGAGCGGATCGCGAGCTCGAGCTCGTAGGCCGCCATCACCGGAAGCGTGGACAGTTTCGGCGCATGGCGAAGCGGCGGATGGGCGAGCAGCACCTCGAAGACCGGACCGTTCGCGATCGCCCGGATCGCCTCCGCGTCGAAGGTCTCGGCGACGACCTCGCGGTAGACGCGCTGGTGGGGGGTCATCCGCTCGCCGCGCGCGATCTTGTGCCATCTGACATTGCGATCGACCTTCTCGAAGGCGTGTCCCATCACCTCGAGCAGCTTCTCGCCGCGATGCGCGAGAAAGCAGCCCGCCGACAGCGCCCCGCCGCTGACGCCGGTTACGCGGGCGGGGGCGAGGCCCAGCGGCCCGCGGGCGACGGACAGGAACCCGCCGTGCCAGAAGCAGCGGGTCCCGCCGCCGGAGAAGACGAGCTGGTCGAAGGGTGAGGCCATCCGCGGCGCGAGTCAGTCCCGCTCGACGCAGAGCGCCACGCCCATGCCGCCGCCGATGCACAGCGTCGCGAGGCCGCGCTTGGCGTCGCGGCGCTTCATCTCGTAGAGCAGCGTGTTGAGCACGCGCGCGCCGCTCGCGCCGATCGGATGGCCGATGGCGATGGCGCCGCCGTTGACGTTCACGATCGACGGATCCCAGCCCATGTCCTTGTTGACCGCGCAGGCCTGGGCGGCGAAGGCCTCGTTGGCCTCGACCAGATCGAGGTCCTCGACCTTCCAGCCGGCCTTGGCGAGCGCCTTGCGGCTGGCCGAGATCGGGCCCACGCCCATGATCTTCGGGTCCACCCCGGCGGTGGCGTAGGCCACGATCCGCGCCAAGGGCTCGATGCCGCGCTTCTCGGCGTTCTCCGCGCTCATCAGGAGCGCCACCGCGGCGCCGTCGTTCAGCCCGCTCGCGTTGCCGGCGGTGACGGTGCCGCCCTCCTTGGCGAAGGCGGGGCGCAGCTTGTTCATCGCCTCCTTGGTGGCGCCGTGGCGGATGTATTCGTCCTTGTCCACGACCGTCTCGCCCTTTCGGGTCTTGACGGTGAAGGGGACGATCTCGGCGTCGAAGCGGCCCTCCTTCTGGGCGGCTTCGGCCTTGTTCTGGCTGCGCGCGGCGAACTCGTCCTGCTCGTCGCGGGTGATCTGCCACTGGCTCGCGACGTTCTCGGCGGTGGTGCCCATGTGGATGTCGTTGAAGGCGTCCCACAGGCCGTCCTTGATCATCGTGTCGACGAACTTCATGTCGCCCATCTTCTGGCCCTGGCGCAGATGCGCGCAATGCGGCGCGAGGCTCATGCTCTCCTGGCCGCCGGCGACAATGATCTCGCTGTCGCCGAGCGCGATGTGCTGGGCGCCCAGCGCCACTGCGCGCAGGCCCGAGCCGCAGACCTGGTTGATGCCCCAGGCAGCACTCTCCTGGGGGAGGCCCGCGAGGATGTGCGCCTGGCGGGCGGGGTTCTGGCCCTGGCCGGCGGTCAGCACCTGGCCGAGGATGGTCTCGGAGACTTCCGCGGCCTCGACGCCGGCGCGCTCGAGCGCCGCGCCGATCACCGCGGCGCCGAGCTCGTGTGCGGGCGTGTTGGCGAAGGCGCCGTTGAAGGCGCCGACGGGCGTGCGTGCCGCCGATGCGATGACGATGTTGGTCATGACGTCCTCCTGACGCGGACCTCGGCCGGGTCCGCTTTGATCCCTTGGCCGCACCCGGCGGGCGGTCTGGCACCGACCAATGGCGATTCGCCCGCTTACGGCGGTGCTCCGTCCGTCGTCGCACACCTCGCGCGGCGTCTCAACCGGCGTGGGTGCGCAGGAACGCCGCGATCGGCTCCCAGACCCGCGCGCGCGCGGCGCTTCCCACCACCATTCCAACGTGGCCGGTCGCAGGGCGTTCCGTGCGCGCACCCTCGATGCCCTCGGCCAGCGGCTCGGAGACCGGGGTCGGCGCGATCCGGTCCGTCGTGCCGCAGAACGCCAGCGTCGGGACCGCGATGTCTCCGGGCCGAATGAGGCCGCCGAGGAAGCGCCAGGCGCCGCGGCCAGGCGCGTTGCGGATCTGCCAGTCGACCAGCAGGTCGCGCGCCGCCCGCGGCGCCATCGGCACGCCGTCCGCCAGCCAGTCCTCCAACGCCACGAAGCACCGCGCGGCACCGCTGCCCGCGTCCATCCGCGCGAGCTTGGGGAACTTCGTCGCCGCCTGGAGCGGATCGACCAGCGCGAAGAGCCCCTGCAGCACCGCGACCGGCACGCCGCCGAAGACAGCACCCAGCACCGCGATCATCGCCTCGGCCTCCGCCGCGCCGCGCGCCACCGCCAGAGCCCGCAGCGCTCCGGCAGGGCCGGTCGCCCGGTCGAAGTCCCAAGGCGCGCCCAGCGTCACCAGCGCCGACAGCCCCTCGGGGGCGCGGGCGGCCAGCCCCGCCGCCAGCGTGCCGCCCATGCAATAGCCCATCACCGCCACCCGCCCGCCGCCGGCCGCCCGCGCCGCCGCGAGCGCGGGCATCAGCCTGAGCGCCCCGTAGTCGCCGAGGTCGAACGCCGCCTCCGCCGGCCCCGGCGCCCCCCAGTCGAGCAGGAGCGGCCGCAGCCCCTGCGCCGCCATCCAGCGCAGCATCGAGCGTTCCGCCATCAGGTCGAGCACATAGGCGCGGTTGATCAGGCTCGGTACCACCAGCACCGGCGCGCCGCCCGGCCGGGCCTCCGGCACGAGCCGGTAGTCGAGGAGCCGGCTCGAGCCCGCCTGCCACAGCGCCGGCGGCGGCTCGACGCGGCGGCGGTAGGGATGCCGCTGCCAGGCCTCGATCCCGCGCAGCGTCTCGCCGAGCTGGCGCGCGACCGCGGCGACGGAGGCCGGCCCTCCGTCCTGCGCCGCGGCCGACGCCAGCGCCGTCGCGGCGAGACTGAGCGCGAGCGGGCCCGGCTCGCCCAGGCGGAAGGCTGGGATCCCTTCGCTCAAGGCCGGGCTTCGCTCCCGCGGCATTCGCAGCTGCGAGAAAGCCATTGCACCGCGGGGTGCGCCCGATAGACTGGAGCCCGGTCAGCAGGAGGCAAGCGTGTGGCCCAGAAAGCAGAAAAGGCCGATGCGCCGGTCATCATCAAGAAATACGCGAACCGAAGGCTCTACAACACCGAAAAATCGACCTATGTGACGCTCGAGCATCTGGCGCAGATGGTGCGCGACGAGCAGGATTTCGTCGTGCGCGACGCGAAGTCCGGCGACGACATCACCCGCTCCGTGCTCGCCCAGATCATCTTCGACGAGGAGGCCAAGGGTCACACGATGCTGCCGGCGAACTTCCTGCGCTCGCTGATCCGGCTCTACGGCGACACGCTCCAGGGCTTCGTGCCCGGCTATCTCGACGCCTCGATGGAGACCTTCGGACGCAATCAGGAGAAGATGCGCGAGCAGGTCCGCCAGGCCTTCGGCGCCAACCCGGCGCTCGCGAATTTCGAGGCGCTGGCGCGGACCAACATGGAATGGTTCGAGAACGCGATGCGCATGTTCGCCCCCTTCGCCACCGGCATGACCGGCAAGCCGGCCGATCCGCAGCCGGATGCGGCCAAGGGATCGGGCAAGGAGGTGGAGCTCGACGAGTTGAAGGATCAACTCGCCGCGATGCAGGCGCAGCTCGCGCGGCTGGTCAAGGAGAGCTGAGGCGGTCGGCTCAGCCGACGGCGGCTAGATCCGGCGCCGCGGGCCGCCACGGCTGCGCCTGCGGCCGGCCGTAGAGATAGCCCTGGAAGCAATCGATGCCGAGCGCTCGGAGCGTCTCCGCCTCGGCCTCGGTCTCGACTTGTTCGGCGATCGTGAACATTTCGAAATGCCGCGCCGCGCCCATCAGGCACTCGATCAGCACCTTGGCGTCCGGCGAGCGATCGACGCCGCGCACGAAGCCGCCGTCGATCTTGACCATGTCGAAGCGGAAGTCGCGGAAATGCCGGAACCCGGTGGCGCCGGCGCCGAAATCGTCGAGCGCGAAGGCGCATCCGAAACCGCGGACGTGGTTCATGAAGTCGAGCGTCTGCCCGCTCTGCGCCAGCGCCGCCGTCTCGGTCACCTCAAGGATCAGCCGCCCGCAGGCTTGTGTGCCGGCCGCGGCCTCGAGCGTCTCGAGCCACTCGGCGCAGCCCATCGACAGCGGCGAGAGGTTCACCGACAGCCGCAGGCCGGGGTCGGCCTGGAGCCTGCGCAGCGCCTGCTCGAGCGCGAGCCGGTCGATGATGCGCCCCAGCGGCCCCTTCTCGACGAAGGGCATGAACCGTCCGGCCGGCATGACCTCTCCGCCCGGCAGGGTCAGCCGCGCCAGCATCTCGTGGAAGGCCACCGAAGTCGGGCGCGCCGCGTTGACCACCGGCTGGAAGTGAAAGCCCATCCGCCCCTGCGCCAGCGCCTGCGCCACGGTGAAGCGGATGCGGCCGTTTGGCTCGACCCGCGTCGGCGCCAGCGGCGCTACGCCCTCGGTGATCGACTTCAGCAGGCCGAGGACGTCGGGCGGGGCAAAGCGTTTCATGGGTCGGGGCCTCTGTCATGCGTCTGCCGGGGCGAAGAATCGTCCTTAACGCACCGAGGCTTAATGTCGCGTGAAGGCGCCACGCAGCGCCTGCCCGATCATGGCCGGGACCCATACTGCACAGCGGCAGAGATTTCAAAACACGCTTTCTCAGCGCAATCAAATAGTTGAGTATAGTTCCAAGTTGGACACACGGTGCTCCCGGGCCGATCGCCCGCCGCTCTCCGGGCGTCTGTGGTCGGGGCGATAGGATTCGAACCTACGACCTACGGTACCCAAAACCGTCGCGCTACCAGGCTGCGCCACGCCCCGACGCGCCGCCCGTCTAGCGCGCCGAACAGCTCGCGCAAAGCGAATTCGCGCTCAGCCGCCTTCGCAGGGCCAGGCGGCCTCGGCTTGCTCGAGCGCCGGATGGCGCAGCTCGGCGCCCTCGTCGAGCCCCAGCGCGCGCGCCTGCCCGCCGTTGATCTCGAGCACGTAGCGGATGTCCTCGCCGCCGAAGATCGACGTGCGGTCGAGCGGCACCGCGTTCTCGTGGATGCGCACGAGCCGGCCCTCGCCGTCGAAGAACAGCATGTCGAGCGGGATCAGCGTGTTCTCCATCCAGAACGACACAGGCCCGGCCGCGTCGTAGACGAACAGCATCCCCGAAAAGCGCGGCAGGCTCTCGCGAAACATTAGCCCGCGCTGCTGCTCCGCCGGCTCGTCCATCACCTCGACCTGGAAGCGCAGCAGCGTGTCGGGATCTCGCAAATCCGCAACCCCGGGCGCGCATTCCTCCGCCGCCGAGGCGACACCCGCCACCCCGCAGAGGATGAGCGCGAGGCCGACGTCAGGGAGCCGCATCGTCCTGCTGCTGCAGGCGCGCGACGTAATCCCAGCTGCGCACCTCGTAGACCATTGGCCCGCGCGGCCCCGCGGTCACGCGCACCGCCAGCACGTCGCCCGCCGCGACCTCGCCATAGCCGTACTGGCGCAGCGTCTCCATGTGGAGAAACACGTCCTCCGCCCGCCCGTAGATGTTGACGAAGCCGAATCCCTTGACCCGGTCGAACCACTTGACCCGCGCGGGTTCGAGCGGTCCGGCGGCGAGGCCCTCGCTGGCGGCATCGGGACCCGTGGCCGCGGGCGCGGTCGGCACGATATCGACCACCTCGACCGCCTGCCGTCCCCGCTCGGTCGACTGGACCCGAAGCACCATCTCGGCGCCCTCTGCCACCGAAGTAAAGCCGAAGACGCGGAGCACGTTCCCGTGCAGCAAGATGTCGCCCTCGTCGTCTTCGGTGACCACGAATCCGTAGCCCTTGGTCGAGTCGAACCATTTCACGTGACCGCGAACAAGCATCCGACTTACTTCGGTATCGGGCAATGGACTAGGGGAGTCGCCCGTTGCGCGCATGAACACCACTTCTTCCATCGAAACCCGGGAAAACACATCCATGCTTTATTATCATCTCTCCAAAATGTTAACGCAAGTGGGGAACTGCGGTGGAGCGACGCGAATTTGCGCTCCGCGCAACCCACGATTGTATCTCGCCGAGGCGGACGCCCCGAACTTCCGCCCGCAGCGCGCGGCCGGAGCCTAGACGTGCTGTCCGCCGTTGATCTCGATCTCGACGCCGGACACATAGCTGCTCTCGGGCGAGCAGAGATAGTAGATCGTGCGCGCCACCTCCTCGGGCTTGCCGAGCCGGCGCAGCGGGATGGCGCGGGCCAGCTCCTCGCTGCCGGGGCTCAGGATGTCGGTCTCGATCTCGCCGGGTGCGATGGCGTTCACCCGGATGCCGCGCGGGCCGAGGTCGTGCGCCATCTCGCGCGTCAGCGCCGCCAGCGCCGCCTTGGAGGTCGCATAGGCCGGCCCCGCGAAGGGATGCACCCGGGCGCCCGCGATCGAGGTCACGTTGACGATCGCGCCCTTCGCCTCGGACAGCTCCTCGATCAGCCCACGCGCGAGAATGACGCTGGCGAAGAAGTTCACGTGGAACACTTGCCCCCAGGTCCGCAGGTCGGTGGTCAGCGTGTTGAGCCGCTCGCCCGCCTCGCCCTTCGGCGAAATGCCGGCGTTGTTCACCAGCGCCTCGAGCCGCCCGCGCAGCGCCAGCCGGGACCTGATCTCCTCGACCGCGGCGATGGCGCTCTTAGGATCGGCGAGATCGACCTGGATGTGGTCCTCGGCCCCCGCCTCCCAGGGACAATCCTCCGGGAAAGGGTGGCGCGAGCAGGTGAGCACCCGCCAGCCGGCCGAGGAGAACCGCTTGACGGTCGCATGCCCGATCCCGCGGCTGGCGCCGGTCAACAGCAGCGTCTTGCGCTCGGGCATTCTGCGTCTCCAACACCGGCGACCAGCGCCCTTATTCCCGACCTACTCGGTCGGGTTTGCGCGATCAAGGGCTGAGCCGCACCGCCTCCCAGCCCGTGCCGGATCGCGTCCAGCGGAAACGGTCGTGCAGCCGGTGGGCGCCGTCGGCCCAAAATTCGATCTCGACGGGCACGATCCGGTAGCCGCCCCAGAACGGCGGCCGTGGCGGATCCTCGCCGCGCTCGGCCACCACGCGTTCGACCGCCGCCTCCAGCTCGGCGCGCGAGCCGAGCGGCTGCGACTGGCGCGAAGCCCAGGCGCCGATCCGGCTCTGCAACCCGCGCGATCGGTAGTAGGCGTCGGCCTGCGCGCCGCCCGCCCGCTCCACCTGCCCACGCACCCGCACCTGCCGCCTCAGGCTCTTCCAGTGCAGGACGACCGCCGCCTTGCGCGCGCCGTCGAGCTCGACGGCCTTTGCGCTGCCGTAGTTGGTGTAGAAGACAAACCCCGCCGCCTCGATCTCCTTCAGGAGCACCATCCGCACGTTCGGCAGCCCCTCGACATCGACAGTGGCGAGCGCCATTGCGTTCGCGTCGTTCGGCTCCGCCGCCTCCGCCTCGACGAGCCAGGCCCGCGCCAGCGCCAGGGGGTCGTCGCCTGCGAAGATGCCGCTCCGATCAGACGTCTCGTCCACGCTCGTCCCTCCCTTGTCGAGACAGAACTTAGGCGCGGGCAGCGCTCCGGCAAAGGCGCAAAAGCGACACGCGGTGTCGCGGGGGGCCGCGCCGGCCCCGCACCGCCCGTCCCATGCTCGGCCCAGAACCCCGAAGGTTGCCCATGAGCGTCGCCCACCCCCGCAAGATCGACCCGACCCGCCGCCCCGCGACCCGCCCTGACGGCTCGCCCGCCGACGAGGATCGGGTCGAGATCGGCCCGACCGCGCTCGCCTTCCAGGAATGGGCCGCCGCCGGCCTCACGCCCCCCGACCTCGCGGCGATGCGCCGCTTCCGCCTCGACCGGCTGGTGGCAGCCCTGGTCGAGCGCGACCTCGGCGGCCTCCTGCTCTTCGACCCGCTCAACATCCGCTACGCCACCGACACCACCAACATGCAGCTGTGGAACACCCACAACCCGTTCCGCGCGACGCTCGTCTGCCCCGACGGCCACATGGTGCTGTGGGAATACAGGAACTCGCCCTTCCTGGCCGACCACAACCCGCTGGTCGCCGAGATCCGCTCCGGCGCCTCGATGTTCTATTTCGCCACCGGCGAGCGCACGGAAGAGGCCGCGCAGGCTTTCGCCGCTCAGGTGGTCGAGGTGATGGCCGCCCATTCCGCCACCAACCGCCGTCTCGCCGTCGACAAGATCATGATCGCCGGGCTGCGCGCGCTGGAAGCCACGGGGCTCGAGGTCCACGAGGGCGAGCCCGTCAGCGAGCGCGTCCGCGCGATCAAGGGTCCCGACGAGATCCGCGCGATGCGCTGCGCCGTCCACGCCTGCGAAGCCGCGGTCGCCGCGATGCAGCGCGCGGCCGCGCCCGGCCTCTCCGAGGACGACATCTGGGCGGTGCTGCACGCCGAGAACATCCGCCGCGGCGGCGAGTGGATCGAGACGCGGCTGCTCGCCTCCGGTCCGCGCACCAACCCGTGGTTCCAGGAATGTGGCCCGCGGATCGTGCGGGAAAACGAGATCCTGGCCTTCGACACCGACCTGATCGGCGCCTACGGCATGTGCTGCGACATCTCCCGGACCTGGTGGCTGGGCGAGGATGCGCCGCGTCCCGACATGATCGCCGATTACCGCCTCGCCCGCGCGCATATCGAGCACAACATGGCGCTGCTCGCGCCCGGCGTGACGCTCGCCGAGCTCACCCACCGGGCGCACCGTCTGCCCGACGCCTATCAGAAGCAGAAATACAGCTGCACCTTCCACGGCGTCGGCCTCTGCGACGAGTGGCCCCATGTCAACTACCCCGACCGCTACCAACCCGGCGCCTTCGAAGGCGAGCTCGTCCCCGGCATGACGCTCTGCGTCGAGGCGCTCGTCAGCCGCGAGGGCGGGAATTTCTCGATCAAGCTCGAGGACCAGGTGCTGATCACCGAGACCGGCCACGAGAACCTTACCCGCTACCCGTTCGACACCGCGCTGATGGGCGGCTGACCCGGATCTTCATATAGGCAGAATTCCGGCCTTATGTAGCAAAAGCACCATCGCCAACCCTACGCCAACGCGCGCCGATCCGCTACCCTGCCTCCATGCCGAAGGGAATGACGGACGCCACCATCACCAACGCACTGTGGAAGCTGCGATTGCAGATCATCCGGGAA
>JBBQRM010000018.1:0-16615 GCA_038214855.1 Rhodobacterales bacterium
GCGAGCTCGCCGATCGTCGCGGTCAGTGCATCCCAGTCGCAATGGTCCGAGACGATCAGCGGCAGCTCGACCCCGCGCTGGCGGGCACGGGCGCGCACCTGCATCCATCCGCTCGCGAAGGCCACCAGCGGATCGGCGAAGCGCCGCACCCAGGTCGCGGCGAAGGCGGACGGGGGCCCGAGCACCACGGCGCCGGCAAAGCTCGCAGCCTTGCCGCGGGCGAGCGTCGCGTTCTCCAGCACGCCGAGCGCCACCCCCTGCTCCACGTAATAATTGCACAGCCGCCGCAGCGCCCCGTGCAGGTAGATCGGCGCGT
Source organism: Rhodobacterales bacterium (assembly GCA_038214855.1). Taxonomy (GTDB): domain Bacteria; phylum Pseudomonadota; class Alphaproteobacteria; order Rhodobacterales; family Rhodobacteraceae; genus Amaricoccus. Next base: position 317 of record JBBQRM010000018.1, read on the forward strand.
CGTACCCCGCGTCGCGCAGCAGCCGGATCACCCGCTGCGCCTTGCCCAGCGCGTAGACCCCGGTCAGATGCGTCCGCTCGGGGAACTGCGCGAGCGAGCCGAGCAGCTTGCCCACCTCCACCTCCGGGGCGGGATGGCGGAACACCGGCAGGCCGAAGGTCGCCTCGGTGATGAACACGTCGCAGGGCACCGGCTCGAAGGGCGCGCAGGTCGGGTTCGGCGCTCGCGTGTAGTCGCCGGCCGCGACGATGCGTAGTCCCTTCGCCTCGACCGCGATCTGCGCGGAGCCGAGCACGTGGCCCGCAGGGTGGAAGCTCACCCGTGCGCCGCCGACCGCGACCGCCTCGCCCGGCACGGCGATCTGGCGCGTGGCGCAGAAGTCGTCTCCGTAGCGGATGGCCATGATCTCCAGCGTCTCGCGCGTCGCCATCACCGCGCCATGGCCGGCGCGGGCGTGGTCGGCATGGCCGTGGGTGATCAGCGCGCGCGCCACCGGGCGCACCGGGTCGATGTGGAAATCTCCCTTTGGGCAGTAGAGCCCGTCCGGCCGGGGTGTCAGCAGGTCCTGCGCGCGCATGTGCCCGATATAGCTCGCAACGGCCGCAGGGGCAGGTGCTTCCTCGCCGGCAGGCTCAGCGCGCGAAGTGAGCCGTCTCCCGCCGCAATGCCGTGCCGACGCAGGCGTCGCTGGCGGCGATGCGAGCCTGCAAGGCCGCTCCGGCGACGGGATCGCGCGCCGCGGCGGCGCGCAGGATCGCGGCGCGTCCGCGGGGGCTGTCGGCGAAGGCATCCTCGGCGATCAGCGCCGCGGCGGGCGAGCCATGGGCGGCGAGCCCCTCATGGCCGCCCACCAGCTCCAGGACCGCCCGCGCGCAGGGACCGGCCTCGCCGTCGGGGCAGGTCGCCGCACAGAATTGCCGCAGCGGGGCTGCCAGCGGATCGGCCGCCAGCCAGGCCTCGAGCGCCGCGAACTCCCGCGCGGTGGCAAAGCCGGTCCCGGCCTCCAGCCGCTCGATCCAGAGCCGCGCCAGCGGCACCTCCGCCGCGGCCTCCCCGAGCCAACTGCGCCCCGAGATCCCGCCGGGGGCGCGCAACAGCGCGATCCGCGCATCCCGCGGCCGCGCCGCGAGCCAGGGTCCGTGCGTCTGCGGCATCAGGTCGATCAGCCCCAGCAGCACCTGCGCCGCCCGGTTGCCCTCGCCCGCGAGTGCGGACAGCGCCGGCAGCGCCGCGGCGTCGTCGTCGGCCAGCCAGGCCTCCCGTGCCGCGACAAAGCCCGGCGCCGCGGACCCCGCCACCTCGGCGCGCGCGAGCCCCGCCGCCCAGAGGAGCGCCAGGAGAAGCACGACGAACCCCGGGTGCTGCATCTCAGTCGAACCGCACCGCGACGCTCGGCGCGCCTCCGCGACCGGCAGACCCTCGTAGGTGACGCTGAGGCCGTCGAGATCGGCCGCCGGTATCGGTGGGCCGAAGCTGCCGAGGCTGATCCGGTCGCCGGCGCGCAGGGTCTGTCCGGTCTCCCTCAGCCGCCCGGTCAGCCACAGCACCGCGTTGATCGTATGGCCGAGGATCGCCTAGCCGACCCCCGCCGGGACGAGAAGCCTGAGACAGATCAACGCGCGCATCGCCGTTCTCCGTGCCGAGTGGAACACCGGGTGCTAGCGCGGATCTGCGACGCGAGGAAGCGCTCCGCGCCGGCCCTGCGGCCCCGCGCTTCCGTCGCGCCTGCGCCATGCGGGTTGCTTAATGTGCGGTCTCGGCCACAATGGCCGAAAATGCTGCAAGCAGGGAGACGATCATGACCGACCGACCGGGAACGGATATTCTGGGCCACCTGAGCCGCGAGGTGGCACGCGGCCGCCTCGACCGACGCGCCTTTCTCGGCCGCGCCGCCGCACTCGGCGTCGGCGCCGGGCTCGCCAACGCGCTGATCGCGGGCGCTGCGCGCGCCCAGGGGCCGGTGCGCGGCGGGACGCTGCGGCTGGGGATGCAGGGCGGCCAGTCCACCGACAGCCTCGATCCCGCCTCCTGGGCCGGCAATGTCGCGATCGTCTGGGGCGCGACCTACACCGAGCCGATGTTCAACGTGACCCCCGAGGGCGGGCTCGACCCGCGGCTCGTCGAGGAATGGAGTGCCTCGGAGGACGCCAGCACCTGGACCTTCCGCATCCGCGGCGGCGTCGAGTTCCACGACGGCCAGAAGATGACCGCGGACGACGTGCTCGCCACGCTCGAGCGGCACTCCCAGGAGGACAGCCAGTCCGGTGCGCTCGGCGTCATGCGCGGCATCAAGGACATGCGCGTCGATGGCCGCGACCTGATGATCACCACCACCGAGCCGAACGCCGACCTGCCCTACCTTCTGTCGGACTACCACCTCGGCATCCAGCCGAACGGCGGCAAGGACGACCCCAATGCCGGGATCGGCACCGGCGCCTACAAGGTGTCGGTGTTCGAGCCGGGCGTGCGGATGGTCGGCGAGCGCTTCGAGAACTACTGGGATCTCGAGAACCGCGGCTTCGCCGATCAGGTCGAGCTGGTGGTGATCAACGATTCGACCGCGCGCACCTCGGCGCTGCAATCGGGCCAGGTACACATGATCAACCGCGTCGAGCCGCGGCTGGTCGAGCTGGTCAAGCGCATCCCCGGCGTCGAGATCCGCAACATCGCGGGACCGGGCCACTACGTCTTCATCATGCATTGCGACACAGCACCCTTCGACAACTACGACCTGCGCATGGCCTTGAAGCTCGCGATGAACCGCGAGGAGATGGTGGACAAGATCCTCGCCGGCTACGGCACGCTCGGCAACGACTTCCCGATCAACCAGGCCTATCCGCTGTTCCCCGACGACATCGAGCAGCGCACCTACGACCCCGAGCAAGCCGCCTTCCACTACAAGAAGAGCGGCCACGAGGGCTCGGTGCTGCTGCGCACCTCCGAGGTCGCCTTCCCCGGCGCGGTCGACGCGGCCCAGCTCTTCCAGCAGAGCGCCGCCGCCGCGGGCATCACCATCGACATCCGCCGCGAGCCCGGCGACGGCTACTGGTCCGACGTCTGGAACGTCCAGCCGTTCTGCACCTCCTACTGGGGCGGGCGTCCGGTGCAGGACCAGATGTACGCGACCGCGTATCTATCGACCGCCGACTGGAACGACACCCGCTTCAAGGACGTCGAGTTCGACAAGATGCTGCTCTCGGCCCGCGGCGAGCTCGACGAGGGCAAGCGCAAGGCCGTCTACCGCGACATGGCCCTGCTGGTGCGCGACCAGGGCGGGGTCATCCTGCCGATGTTCAACGACTTCATCGATGCGACCGGGCCCAACGTCGGCGGCTGGGTCAGCTCGCCCACCCGCGAGCTGATGGGGTCCGAGGCGCTGAGCAAGTGCTGGGTCACCTCCTGACGCCGGCATGAACGGCAGCATCGCCCGGTTGATCGCCCAGCGCCTCGCGCTGGGCGTGGCGATGCTGCTGGCCGTGTCGGTGATGATCTTCGCCGGCACCACCATCCTGCCCGGCGACGTGGCCCAGACCATCCTCGGCCAGGGTGCGACGCCGCAGGCGGTGGCCAACATCCGCGCCGAGCTCGGCCTCGATGCGCCGGCATATCTGCGCTACCTGCGCTGGCTCGGCGGCGTGCTCCAGGGCGACCTCGGCACGGCGCTGTCCAACCGCCAGGAGATCGCGCCCGCGCTTCTCGGGCGGATGGCGAACACGCTCTTTCTCGCCGGGGTCGCGGCGGCGGTCTCGGTGCCGCTCGCCATCGGCCTCGGCCTGCTCGCGGTGCGCTACCAGAACCGCTGGCCCGACCGGCTGATCTCCGGGCTCACCCTCACCTCGATCTCGCTGCCGGAGTTCTTCATCGGCTACGTGCTCATCTACTTCGTGGCGGTGCGGCTCGGCTGGTTCCCCTCGGTCGCCACCGTCTACGAGAGCATGAGCCTCGGCGAGCGGCTCAGCGCCATCGCGCTCCCCGCAGCGACGCTCACCCTCGTCGTGCTCGCGCACATGATGCGGATGACCCGCGCTGCGATCCTCAACGTGATGAACTCCGCCTATATCGAGACCGCCGAACTCAAAGGTCTCCGTCGCGCCACCGTCATCCGCCGCCACGCCCTGCCCAACGCCATCGCCCCCATCGTCAACGTGGTGATGCTCAACCTCGCCTTTCTGGTGGTCGGCGTCGTCGTGGTCGAGGTGATCTTCGTCTATCCCGGCATGGGCCAGTACCTGATCGACCACGTGGCCAAGCGCGATGTGCCCGTGGTCCAGGCCTGCGGGCTGATCTTCGCTGCGATCTACATCGGGCTGAACATCGTCGCCGACATCGTCTCGATCCTCGCCAACCCCCGCCTCCGGCACCCGCGGTGAACTGGCGCACCATCCCGCTCACCGCCTGGATCGGCCTCATCCTCACGGCTGCGTTCGTCTTCGCCGCGATCTTCGCGCCGTGGCTCGCGCCCTACGGCCAGGGCGAGATCGTCGGCGGCGTCTGGGAACCGCGCTCGGCCGCATTCCTGCTCGGCACCGACAACCTCGGCCGCGACCTGCTCAGCCGGATGATCTTCGGCGCGCGGACCACGCTCACCATCGCGGCCCTCGCCACCGCGCTGTCGTTCACCCTCGGCTCGGTGCTGGGCTTCTTCGCGGCGGTCGCGGGCGGCTGGACCGATCAGGCGCTCTCGCGGCTCGTCGACGTGCTGATGGCGATCCCGACGCTGATCTTCGCGCTGGTGGTGCTGTCGGTGATGCCGGTGTCGATCCCGGTGCTGATCGTGGTGATGGGCGTGCTCGATTCCACCCGCGTCTACCGCCTCGCCCGCGCCGTCGCGGTCGATATCAACGTCATGGACTTTGTCGAGGTCGCGCGGCTGCGCGGCGAGGGGCGGGGCTGGGTGATCTTCCGCGAGATCCTGCCCAACGCGCTCACCCCGCTCGTGGCCGAGCTGGGCCTCAGGTTCATCTTCGCGGTGCTGTTCCTGTCGTCGCTGTCGTTCCTCGGGCTCGGCGTCCAGCCGCCCGACGCCGACTGGGGCGGCATGGTGCGCGAGAACCGCGACGGCATCGTCTTCGGCATCGCCGCGGGGCTGATCCCGGCCGCGGCCATCGCAGCACTCGCGATCTCGGTCAACCTCGTAGCCGACTGGGTGCTCACGCGCACCACCGACCTCAAGGGAGGACGCGGTGGCTGAGACCCTGCTCGAGATCCGCGACCTGCGTATCACCGCCTGGAGCCATCCACCCGGCGAGGAACCCGCCGAGATCACCATCGTGGACGGCGTCTCGCTCTCCCTCGAGCGCGGTCGCGTCCTCGGGCTCATCGGCGAGAGCGGCGCGGGCAAGTCCACCATCGGCCTCGCCGCGATGGCCTACGGCCGCGGCGGCGTGGCGCTGTCGGGCGGCGAGGTCAGGCTCAACGGCCGCGACATCCGCACGCTGCCGCTCGGCCGGCTGCGCGACCTGCGCGGGCGCGAGGTGACCTATGTGGCGCAATCGGCGGCGGCGGCCTTCAACCCCGCGCACCGGCTGATCGATCAGGTCGTCGAGGCGGTGCTGCGCCACCGCAAGATTGGCCGCGCCGAGGCCGAGGCGCGCGCGACCGGGCTCTTCGCCAAGCTCGGCCTGCCCGACCCCGACAAGATCGGCCAGCGCTACCCGCACCAGGTCTCGGGCGGCCAGCTGCAGCGGGCGATGACCGCGATGGCGCTCTGCCCCGAGCCCGACCTGATCGTCTTCGACGAGCCCACGACCGCGCTCGACGTCACCACCCAGATCGACGTGCTCGCCGCGATCAAGGACGCCATCCGCGACACGCGAGTGGCCGCGCTCTACATCACCCACGACCTCGCCGTCGTCGCCCAGGTCGCGGACCACATCCTGGTGCTGCGAAACGGCCGGGCGGTGGAGTACGGCGAGACCCGCCAGATCATCGACGCCCCGCGCGAGGACTATACACGCGCCCTCGTCTCGGTCCGCTCCATCGAGCACGCCGAGGCCGCGCCCGGCACCGAGGCCGTTCTCGCGGTGCGTGGCGTTACCGCGGCCTACGCCGGCGGGCTGACCGTGCTCGACGACGTCAGCGTCGAGGTCCATCCCGGCCAGACGCTCGCGGTCGTCGGCGAGAGCGGGTCGGGCAAGTCCACGCTCGCGCGCGCCATCACCGGATTGCTGCCGCCGATCCGCGGCGAGATCCTGTTCGAGGGCCGGGCGCTCTCCCCGGCGCTGCCCCAGCGCAGCCGCGACGACCTGCGCGCGCTCCAGATGATCTACCAGATGCCCGACGTGGCTATGAACCCCCGCCAGACGGTCGCGACGATCATCGGCCGCCCGCTCTCCTTCTATTTCAACATGCGCGGCGCCGAGAAGGCCGCCCGCATCCGCGAGCTCCTCGAAGAGATCGAGCTCGGAACTGGCTTCGCCGACCGCTACCCCGCCGAGCTCTCCGGCGGCCAGAAGCAGCGCGTCTGCATCGCCCGCGCGCTCGCGGCCAAGCCCAGCCTGATCATCTGCGACGAGGTGACGAGCGCCCTCGACCCGCTGGTCGCCGACGGCATCCTCAAGCTCCTCCTCAAGCTCCAGCGGATCGAGGACGTGGCCTATCTCTTCATCACCCACGACATCGCCACCGTCCGCGCCATCGCCGACAGCATCGCCGTGATGCACCGCGGCCGGGTCGTGCGCTACGGCACCAGGACCGAGGTGCTCACCCCGCCCTTCGACGCCTACACCGACCTCCTCCTCGCCTCCGTCCCCGAGATGCGCGTCGGCTGGCTCGAAGACGCCATCGCCTCCCGCCGCATGGCCTCGGGGGGTCAGTGAGGGTGCTAAAATCCTTTCCCTGTGGTTAATGCAATCGCCAACCACCTGTAAACGCAGGGAGACTAGAATTGCTCAAGCTTGAGCAGGTCTGCCCGGCCCCCCATCTCATTCCGCGGCCACCGGCTCCCCCGCCGCCTCCCGCTCCGGCGCCGCATCGGCATGCGAGATCAGAGTGTAGAACATCGGCACGACGAAGAGCGTGAACACCGTCCCCACCAGCAGCCCCGAGAAGATCACCAGCCCCATCGAATAGCGCGCCGCCGCCCCGGCCCCCTGGGCGATGATCAGCGGCACCACCGCCAGCGCCATCGCCGCCGTCGTCATCAGGATCGGCCGCAGCCGGGTCTTCGCGGCGACCACGATGGCCTCCCGCTTCGACAGCCCGTGCGCCTCGCGCTGCTGGTTCGCGAACTCCACCATCAGGATGCCGTGCTTGGTGATCAGCCCGATCAGCGTGATCAGCCCGACCTGGGTGTAGATGTTGAGCGTGCCCAGGCCCAGATTGAGCGGTACGATCGCCCCGAAGATCGACAGCGGCACCGACATCAGGATGATGAACGGGTCGCGGAAGCTCTCGAACTGCGCCGCGAGCACCAGATAGATCACCACCACCGCCAGGCCGAAGGCGATCAGGATGGTGTTGCCCTGCGTCACCTCGAGCCGCGACTGGCCGGTGTAGTCGATGAAGAACCCGTCCGGCATCAGCTCGCGCGCCGCGTCCTGGATGATCTGCAGGCCCTCGCCGGTCGAGACCGTCGGCAGCGGCAGCGCCGAGATCGTGGAGGCGTTGAGCTGGTTGAACTGCTCGATCGCCGCCGGCGAGGCCTCGGTCGAGATGCTGACCACCGAGGAGAGCGGCACCATCTCGCCGGTGGCCGCGCGCACGAAGAACTCGCCCAGCCGCTCGGGATTGTCCCGCCATTCCCGGGGCACCTGAGTGATGATGTCGTAGCTGTTGGCGTCGCGATCGAACTGTCCCACCGCGCCGCCGCCGACCAGCACCGCGAGCGTCGCGCCGATCTCGCTGACCGGCACGTTCAAGCTCGCCGCGCGGTCGCGGTCGATGGTCACCGTCACCTGCGGCGCGTCGAAGGCCAGCGAGTTCTGCACGACGATGAAGCGCCCCGAGGCCTCGGCGCGCCTGCGGATCTCCTCGGTCACCTCGAAGACCCGTTCGGGGTCGTGGATCGACTGGATCACCACCGAGATCGGCAGCCCCCCGCCCGAGCCAGGCAACGACGGCGGCGAGAAGACGAATCCTTCCACCCCCGCGACCTGCGCCAACCGCCCCTGCACGTCCTGCTGGACCTCGGCCTGGGACCGTTCGCGGTCGGCCCAGTCCTTCAGCGCCCAGATGTAGAAGCCGGAGTTCTCCTGCCCGCCGGTGCCGACGATCGAGAACTCGCTGCGCACCTCCTCGAGCCCGGCGGTCAGGTCCGAGATCTGGTCGGTGTAGAGCTGGGTATAATCCGTCGTCGCATAGCGCGGCCCGGTCAGGATCGCGAAGAGCACGCCCTGGTCCTCCTCGGGCGCGAGCTCGGTCGAGGTCTTGACGAACATGAACCCCGTCACCCCGATCAGCCCCGCGACGATCAGCAGCGTCACCGGTCGGTAGGCGAGCGAGCTCGACACCCGCCGCTCGTACCATCCCGCGACCCGCTCGAACGTGCCGTCGACGATGCGCTGGAACCGCCCCGGCTCGCCCGCCTTCAGGAGCCGCGCCGCCATCATCGGCGTCACCGTCAGCGCCACGATGCCGGAGATGATCACAGCACCGGCCAGCGTGAAGGCGAATTCGCGAAAGAGCGCACCCGTCAGCCCGCCGGTGAAGCCGAGCGGCGCGAGCACCGCCGCGAGCGTCAGCGTCATCGCGATCACCGGCCCGGTGATCTCCTTCATGCCCTTGATCGACGCGTCCATCGGCGTCATGCCTTCGTCGATGTGGCGGTGGATGTTCTCGACCACCACGATGGCGTCGTCGACCACGAGCCCGATGGCGAGCACCATCGCGAGCAGCGACAGCAGGTTGATCGAATACCCAAGCGCCAGCAGGATCGCGCAGACGCCGACCAGCGACAGCGGGATCGTGACTACCGGCATCAGCACCGAGCGGAACGAGCCCAGAAACAGCAGGATCACCACGACGACGATGGCGACCGCCTCGGCGATGGTCTTGAACACCTCGTCGATCGAGGCGCTGATCGTCTCGGTCGAATCGTAGACCAGCCGGATCTCCATCCCCTCGGGCAGGCTGTCGTTGATCGCCGGCAACTCGGCGATGACCGCATCCGCCGTGTCGAGCGGGTTGGCCGCGGGCGTCGGGAACACGCCGATGAAGGTGCCCGGCTCGCCGTTGAAGGTCACGATCGTGTCGCGGTCCTCGGCGGCGAGCTCGATGCGCGCCACGTCGCGCAGCCGCACCACCGCGTCGCCCTCGGCGCGCAAGGGGAGCGCCCCGAAAGCCTCCGGCGTCTGGAGCGTCGATTCGAGCGTGATCGAATAGGCGACGTATTCGTTCTCGGTCTTGCCCGGCGCCGACAGGAAGTTCGAGGCGCGGATCGCCTGGAGCACCTCGGAGGCCGTCACGCCCCTCGCCGCGAGCTGCAGCGGGTCGATCCAGACCCGCATCGCATAGTTCGCGGCCCCGATGATCTCGATCTCGGCCACGCCGTCGATCGTCGACATCCGCGGCCGGATCACCCGCTCGAGATATTCGGTGATCTGCTCGGCGGACATGTTGGGGTTGAGCACCGCCATGTACATCAGCGCGAACTGCTGGCCGGTGCCCTTGACGATCACAGGGTCCTCGGCCTCGTCGGGCAGCTCGCCGCGAACCTGCTGGACCTTGCTCAGCACCTCGGTCAGCGCCACATCGGGATCGGCGCCGAGCTGCATCTGGACGCTGACCACGCTCGCCGAGGGCCGGCTCTGCGAGCTCACGTAGTCGATGTTCTCGGTGGTCGCGACGGCTGCCGCGATCGGTGCGGTGATGAAGCCCTGGATCAGCTCGGGGGCCGCCCCAGGATAGACGGTGGTGATCGTGACCACCGTCTCCTCGACCTCGGGGTACTGGCGCACCGCGAGGTTGAGGATGCCCTGGATGCCGAGGAGCAGGATGAACGCCGCGAGCACCGTCGAGAGCACCGGGCGGCGGATGAAGAGCTCGGAGATCTGCATGCCCCTAGCCTCCGGCCGCGACGTCGACAGGGTTCACGGAATTGTCGATGACGACCGGCGCGCCCCCGGTCAGCCGGTTCTGCCCCGCGGTGACCACCAGGTCGCCGGCCTCGACGCCCTTCACGATCTCGACGAAATCGTCGGAGCGGCGGCCCGTCTGGACGAAGACCTGCTCGACCTCGAGCGCCTCCGCGGCGGCCGCATCGCCCTCGGCCGTCGCCGCGGCGGGACCGGCTGCGGACGCGTCCGCGGCCGCCGCTACGGGCTCGGCCGGGCGCACCACATAGACCGAGTCGCCATAGAGATTCGAGCTCACCGCGGTCTGTGGCAGGGCGATCACCCCCTCTTCGGGCGGCAGCTCGACGCGCACGCGCAGGAATTGCCCCGGATTGAGCTCCCCATCGGGGTTGTCGACCTCGGCGCGCACCGTCACCAGGCGTGTGTTGGCGTCGATGCGCGGCTCGATGGCGCTGATCGCGCCGCCGAGCGAGGTCGTACCCACTTCGGTGGAGACGGTGACGGGCATCCCGATCGAGATCAGCCGGATCTGCTGCTCCGGGACCGAGAACACCACCCGCATCGTGTCGAGGTCCTGGAGCGTCGCATAGACCGTGCCCGGCGTCACGTATTCGCCCGGATCGACCTGCGGGATGCCGATGACGCCGGCGAACGGCGCGGTCAGCGCCTTCTGCTCCAGCACCGCGGTCAGCCGCACCACCTGCGAACGGGCGCTGGTGGCGTCGGCCTGGGCGATGTCGACGTTGGTCGCCGCACTCACGCCGCGCTCGCGCAACGTCTCGGCACGCGACAGGTCCTCCTGGCTCAGCTCGAGCGAGGCCTGGGCCGCGGCGAGATCGGCCTGCTCGATCGTGTCGTCGATCTGGACGAGGTGATCGCCCTCCTCGACGCGGTCGTTGGCCTCGAACAGCACCGCCTCGACGACGCCGCCCGCTTCGACCGCGAGGTTGACGCCCTGGATCGCGCGTGCGGTGCCGATCGCCTCGATCCCCGGCCGCCATGTCATGGGCTCGGCCTCGATCGCGGAGACGGTGACGGGTGGCGGCTGGCGGCCGGCGAAGAAGCCTGCGATCATCTTGTCGCGAAAGAAGTTGAACCAGACGATCCCGCCGACGACGAGCCCGACGAACAGGAGGCCGAAAATCAGGCGCTTGATCATGCCGGGCTCCTCGTGGCGCAGGCTGAACCTAAGCCGCCGATTGCCACTTTCAAATTCGGCGCTGAAACTGTACCGTCCGGACGGTTGAGTCAATCGTTGACGTGGAGCGGGCGGAATGGAGCCGGGGCACGCGAGGTCCAGAGGGACCGAAGGGACGCGCCTGCGCATCCTCACCGCCGCGGGCGAGTTGAGCGGCCAGACCGGGCCGGCGCGGGTGTCGCTCGACGCGGTGGCGGCGCGGGCCGGCGTGTCGAAGGGCGGGCTGCTCTATCACTTCCCCACCAAGCACATGCTGTTGCGCGCGCTCGTCGCCGAGCATGTCGAGGAGATGCGCCGGATCATCGAGCGCCACGCCCCAGGCGCCATCGCCGCCGGCGACGCGGCCGCGGCGGCGCACGGCTATCTGGCGATGCTGCGCGAGAGCCTGTGCTGCACCGATCCGCCGCCCGCCGGCGTCTTCGCCGCCATCGCCGAGGATCCCGCGTTCATCGCGCCGGTGCGCGCCTTCCGCCGGCTGATGCTGGACGACGTGTTCCGGCGTCTCCCCGACCCCGGCCGCGCCACCCTGGTCTTTCTCGCCTGCGAGGGCCTCGTGCATCTCAAGCTCACCGACGCGCAGGGGCTCGACGGGGCGACATGCGAGGCCGCGATCGCCGAGATGGAGCGCCTGCTCGCGGCGCCTTGAGCTGGCATGCGGGGCGGTTGCGACCAGGGCATTTTGCTGAGATGGTCCGCCGTCGAAGCGGCCGCGGGGCTGGGGCGATCCGATGAAGCAGAGGCATCCGGCATCCGCCTCCCACCGCGCCGTCTGCCACGTCTGCAAGCGGGGCGGCTCGCAGCGCGACATGGTGCCGTGGCATTCGGTTCGGCCGCGGCTGTCCGAGCTGATCGCCCGCGACCATCCCGGCTGGGCCGAGGGTTGCTTCATCTGCCGCGCCGACCTCGGCGTCTACCGGCGCCGCTATGTCGAGACGCTGCTCGAGGCGGATCGCGGCGCGCTCGGCGATCTCGAGCGGCAGGTGCTCGACAGCCTCCAGAGCGGCCAGACCATCTCGCAGATGCCGGACGAACGCGACGAGGCGCGCGCGAGCGTCGGTGCGCGGATGGCCGACCGGGTCGCGAGCTTCGGCGGCTCCTGGCCGTTCATCCTGTCGTTTCTCGGGGTACTGGTGCTGTGGATGGCGCTCAACGTCGGCGGCTGGCTGTTCCGGCCCTTCGACCCCTTTCCGTTCATCCTGCTCAACCTCGTGCTCTCCTGCGTCGCGGCGCTGCAGGCACCGGTCATCATGATGAGCCAGCGCCGGCAGGACGAGAAGGACCGCCTGCGCGCCGAGAACGACTACCGCGTGAACCTCAAGTCCGAGATCGAGATCCGGCAGCTGCACGAGAAGATCGACCATCACTGGGAGCGGCTGGCCGAGATGGCGCAGATGCAGATCGAGATGCTCGAGGAGCGTGGCGATGGACGCTCAGGCTGAACCGGGGCTCCGGGCGCGCCTCGGGGCGCTGGTGGGGCATCGCGGGGTCAAGTTCGGCCTGGCGCTGGCCTTGGTCGCCATCGCCATCTTCGTGCTGCACGGGCTCGCGGCCGAGGTTTCCTGGCGCGACGTGAAGGCAGATGCCGCGGCGCTGCCGCCGTGGCGGCTCGTCGCGGCGCTCGGCTTCACCGCGATGAGCTTCGCGGCACTCGCGTGCTACGACGTGCTCGCGGTCGCCTCGGTCGCACCTGGACGGGTGCCTGCGCATCTCGCCGCCGTCGCGGGGGCGAGCGGCTATGCGGTGTCGAACCTGCTCGGCTTCTCCTGGCTCACCGGCGGCGCGATGCGGTTCCGCATCTACACCGCCTTGAAGCTCGACTGGTCGCTGGTGGCCGGCGTGATCGCGACCTCGTGGATTTCGTTCTGGCTCGGCGTCGTCCTCCTGATCGGCGTGCTGCTCGCCGTGCATCCGACCGGCGCCGCGGCACTCCTGAACCTGTCTCCCTTGCTCGAGCGGGCAGCGGGTCTGGGGCTCGTCGCGGCGATGGCGGGTGTCTTCGTCTGGCTGGGGCGGCGGCCCCGGAGGCTCGCCATCGCCGAGTTCCGGCTCGCCCTGCCCGGCGCCCGTCTGGCGCTGGCGCAGACCGGTGTCGCGATCCTCGACGTGCTCGGCGCCTCGCTCGCGCTCTACGTGCTGTTGCCCCCGGACGCGGTGCCGAGCTTCGCCGCGTTCTTTCTGGTCTACGCGCTGGCCATCGGCCTCGGCGTGCTCAGCCACGCGCCCGGCGGCGTCGGCGTCTTCGAGGCGACGCTGATCGCCGGCCTCGACCTCGGGGGCCGCTCGGACGTGCTGGCCGCACTCCTGATGTTCCGGCTGATCTACTACGTGCTGCCCTTCGCGGTGACGGTCGGGGCGATGGCGGTGCTGTTCCTGCGCGCCCGCAGGCACGACGCCTCCGCGCTCACCCGCGCGCTGGCGCCCATCGTGCGGGCCGTCGTGCCGCCGATGGCGGCGGGGATGGCGCTGATCTCGGGCGCGCTGCTGCTCGTCTCGGGCGACCTGCCGATGGAGGCGGCGCGTCTCGCCGTCCTGCGCGCGCTGCTGCCGCTGCCCTTCGTCGAGGTCTCGCATCTGGCCGGCAGCATCGTGGGCGTGCTCCTGATCGTCGTGGCCCGCGGGCTCTACCGCAAGCAGCGGCGCGCCTGGGTCGCGGCGATGATCCTCGTCGGTCTCGGCTTCGTCGCCTCGCTCTCCACGGGGCTCGACTGGGAGGAGGCGGTGTCGCTGGCGGTGGCGGCGGCCCTTCTCGTCTTGTTCCGCTCGGCCTTCTACCGCACGGCCGCGCAGCCGCTCTTCCGGCTGAACCGGCAGTGGATGCTCGGCAGCGCCGCGCTGATCGCCATCGCGATCTGGATCGGCTTCTTCGCCTATTCCGACACGGCCTGGCGCAACGAGCTGTGGTGGCAGGTCGCCTGGCGCGGCGACGCGCCGCGGTTCCTGCGCGCCTCGCTCGCCGCCGCGGTGGTGTTCGGCGCGATCAGCCTCAACTCGCTCCTGAGCCACCGCGGCGGCCGCCTGCCGCCCGAGCCGATCCCCGAGCAGGTGCGCGCGCTGGTCTCAGCCTCTCCCGTCTCGGAGGCGGGGATCGCGCTGACCGGCGACAAGCGCTTCCTGCTCGACCCCGAAGGCCGCGCCTTCCTCGCCTATGCCGACAGCGGCGGGTCGCTGATCTCCAAGGGCGACCCGATCGGGGACGTGCAGGCCGGCGAGGCGCTGATCTGGGGCCTGCGCGAGATGGCCGACCGCACCGGCAGGCGCGCGGCCTTCTATGCCGTGACCCAGACGCATCTTCCGGTCTTCCTCGACATGGGGCTCACGATCCTGAAGATCGGCGAGGTCGCGCGGGTGCCGCTCCCGCGCTTCACCCTCGACGGGCCGGGCAAGAAGGACTTCCGCTATGCCCACCGCCGGGCCGAACGCGAGGGATTGCGCTTCGAGATCGTCCGCGCCGCCGACCTGCGTCCGCTCCTGCCGGCGCTCAGGGCCGTCTCCGACGGCTGGCTCCGCTCCAAGCGCGGCGAGGAGAAGGCCTTCGCCCTCGGGGCCTTCGACGAAAGCTATCTTCGCAACTTCGACCACGCGGTGCTGCGCGGACCGGGGGCGGAGGTGCTCGCCTTCGCCAACCTGCTGCAGGGCGCGGAGCGGGTGGAACTCGCCATCGATCTGATGCGCTACGCCGCCGACGCGCCGAACTACGCGATGGACGCGCTCTTCGCCCACCTGATGCTCTGGGGCAAGGCGGAGGGCTTCGCCTGGTTCTCGCTCGGCGCAGCCCCCTTTGCCGGCCTCAAGGACCACCCGCTCGCGTCGCTCTGGAGCCGGCTCGGCAGCTACGCCTACCGCCACGGCGAGCACTTCTACAACTTCGAGGGCCTGCGGGCCTTCAAGCAGAAGTTCGAGCCGGTCTGGCTTCCCTCCTACCTCGCGAGCCCGCCACGCCTGGGCGCCCCGCGGGTGCTCTACGAGGTCAACGTGCTGATATCGGGCGGCGTGGCGGGGCTGGTGAAATGACACGGCGCCAAGGTGCCCTCGGGCAGCTGCGAGTTCAGATCGTCGGACGGGTTCTCGCCCACCTTCAGGCGTAGCATCCGATGTACCGCGAGGTGATCGCCGCCGCGAGGCGTGAGCTCGACTTCTGGTGCGTTCGGTTGTGATCCGCCACATGTGGTAAGGGGGCCGCCGCCGCGCGAGTCGGCCCTCGACGGCGTAGCGGGGCGCGGGGACGCTCCTGTGTTGGGGCACGGACGGCGGAGCTCCCGCAAGTCGCTTAGCCCCGGCGAGCTACAGCCCCGAGCAGACGGAAAACGTGCCGCTAGGGTCGGCTGAGGAGAGATGACGGATCGACTATTTCAGGTGTCGCCGTAGCCAGGATAACCCCGACAAAGAAGTACAGCACCGCAACCCATTCCAGGTGCAGTCCGTCGACGAAAGCCTTCTTCAGCCTCTTGCTAAGCCTGTCGACTTCCTGATTGGTTTCTTCGACCAGCCCCTGCAACTTCTCTTGTGTGGATCGGATCTCCGCCTCGTGTTTGTCTTTCACCCTCCCCACCTCAACGAACAAATTTTCGAAGCTCTTCTCCAACCGCCGCAGCCTCTCCTGTACGGTGGCCGTGTCAGAAATCGAGCCGTAGCCTCTCGCGGACACCATGTCCCCGCCCCCCACCGCCGTGACCGAGCCAAAAATGGCCTGCGTTTTCCTGCGGGGCGACAGGAGTCGCCGCAAAAAAATTGGTAGGCCGACCTCGAAGAGGTGGCTTGTTCCAAGAATACCACACACACCGATGGCGAAGCCGTAGAGTTGGAACGTCAGCCCCGTGAGCCGAACCGGCTTCTCGCACCAGCCGTACAGAGCGAACAGACAGGCAGCGAACGCGATGGGGGCGAGGTGGACCAGCTGTCGAAGCGGCTTTTTTCGACGGGACCACCATGAGCGCAGATGCTTCACTTATGTCTGACCCCCCTACTCACCGGCAGTCGCTGGACCCCCCAGCGGACCCCCGACCCGTCGCGGCGGGTCTGACTGCCGAGGCCACTTCGGGTTAAAGTTTTAAATTAGTTGGGGTTTGTTGGTGAGCCCGGAAGGATTCG
>JBBQRM010000019.1:0-16428 GCA_038214855.1 Rhodobacterales bacterium
GGGCGCAGCCGGGTGGAGGCCGCGTCGAAGAACACGCTGTCGCGCGCATGGGCGAGGGCCGCGTCGAGATCGGCGCTCCAGCGCGTCACGCCGTGGGCACGGGCGAGCGCCTCGATCTTGTCGGCGTTGCGGCCGACCAGGATCGGGTCGGGGACGAGGCGGGTTCCGTCCCCGAGCGCGATGCCGCCTTCGTCGCGGATGGCGAGGACCGAGCGGATCAGGTGCTGGTTCATGCCCATCCGCCCGGTGACGCCGTGCATGATGATGCCGATGCGCTGTTGCCTCATGGGGCGGTGTCTCCTTGGCTTGTGAGCGGGCGCATGGTCGCGAAATCCGGGCCGGGGTCGGAGGCGAAGCCCGGGCGGTCGAGCGAGGCGAGGGCGACGTGGCCCCCGGCGATGCGCAGGCGCGGGCCGGGCGCGTAGAGATCGGGGTGGGCCTTGAGGAAGGCGCTTTTTTCGGCGTCGGGTGCGCCCTGCATGCCGCCGGCGAAATGGTGGCCGTTGCGCTCGACATGTGCCGCACCGACGCTGGCGGCCATGGCCGTGTCCTGCTGCCAGCAGAGGCCCGGCTGGCAGGTGAGGTCCTCGGCGGTGAGGATGGCGCCGGGGTCTGCGGCCACGCGGGCGGCGTTGAGGAGCGCGCGCAGCACGCCCTTGCAGCTCTTGACCGAGACGCCGGCATAGCCGCGGGCGCGGGCGCGGGGCCAGGCGTCGTCCGTGTCGTCGCTCTCGTCGATCACGGCGGGCAGGCCCTCGGGAGCGGGCGTGTCGAGGGCGGTCTCGCGGGGGAACGGCTGTTCGACGAACAGGGTGCCGGCGCGCAGGCGGGCGAGCGCCGGGGTGTCGCGGAAGCGGGCGAGGAAGGCCGCGAGGCGGTCCGGGGTGTATTGCTCGTTGGCGTCGAGCGTGGCGCCGTAGGCGGGCAGCGGCGCCAGCACCGCGGCGATGGCCTCGAGGCGGGCGGCGTCGGCCTCGGGACAGCCCTTGAGCTTGAGCTTGAACCAGCGGATGCCGGTGGCGGCGATGACCTCGTCGAGGGCGACCGGCTGGTCGTCGGGGCGGTGGGCGACCTCGCTGACGGTCAGCGGGGCGTCATAGCCTACGGTGTGGCGGAGCGCGATCCGCGGAGGCAGCGCGAGGGCGGCGAGGCGGGCGGCGAGCGCCTGAGGGTCGAGATCGGGCGGGCAGAGGGGGATGAGGCCGAAAGCGTCGTGGCGGGCGGCTTCGGTGAAGGGGAGGCGCGCGTCGCGGCAGGCGGCGTCGATCAGCGCCATCTCGAGCACGGCCGGGCCGAAACCCGCGGCCAGGCGCGGCAGGGCGGGAAGGTCGGCGATCACCGCGGCGCGCAGGGCCTGCGCCAGCTCGGCGACGGTGCCGGTGAGCCCGACGGCGGCGCGGGCGGCGGTGCGCAGCGTGTCGCGCAGGTCCTCGACCGTCTGTTCGTTGGAGCGGTCGGGGCGCTTGTCGAACCAGCGGGGCACCATGAGCTGCGCGGAGACGCCGTGGCAGAGACCGTCCGGCCCGTCGAGGGCCACGCGCACATAGGCCTCGGCGGTGCGCTCGACCAGAGTGTCGCCGAAGCGGAACGGCAGGCGCAGGACGATGGGGCGCTCGGCGACATGGACGCCGCGGATGCGGTAGGTTCGTGCGCTCACCCTGCCGCCTCCCAGCAGGCGCGAACTGTGGCGGCACCGATGGCGGCGGTGGTGGTTGCGTCGATGCGGGTGACGAAGGGTTCGATGCTCAAGGGACCGTCCCAGCCGGTCTCGCGCAGCGCGCGGAGGATGGCCGGGAACGGATCGCTGCCGGTGCCCGGCGCGCCGCGGCCGGTGTCGTTCAGGTGGATATGGGCGATGCCGCCGCGGGGAATCTCTGCGCGTATCAGATCGGCGACGGGGACGGCCTCGCCCTGCCCCGCGGCGCAGGTGTCGATCATCGTGGCGAGCGAGGGCGCGCCCGCGGCAATCAGCGCACGGGCGTCCGCGACGCTGGTGACGAAGGGCGTCTCGCGAGGCGACAGCGGTTCGAGACAATAGGCGATGCCGACAGCCGCGGCACGTGCGGCCAGCGGCTCCAGGAGCGCGGCAACCCGGTCGCGCACAATCTCGGGCGCCTCGCCCTCGAGGGGCCGGCGCTGGCCGGGCGAGCCGTGGACCATCACGGTGCCGCCGAGCGCGGCGCAGAGATCGACGAGGCCCGCAAGCACACCGGCGGTCTCGGGCGCGCGGGCGGGATCGGTGATCGACAGATGCGGCGTGGCGGCGAGCAGCCAGTGCAGACCGGTGACGCGCAGCCCGTTGTCCTCGACGATGCGCCGGATCCCGGCGGCGCGGGCGGGCGGCATCCGGTGCGCGGCCTCGCCGAGCGTCGCGGGCGCGAGTTCGAGGCCCACATAGCCGAGAGCGGACGCGATCTCGCACTGGCGCGCGAGGCTCATGCCTTCGGCGGCGAGCAGCTCGTTGCAGAGCGCGAGCTCAACCATCGCGCCCTCCGGGCTCCGGGCGCAGGAAGCGGATCACCATCTCCTCGGCGTCGCGGCCGCGTTGCGCGAGCCAGGGCCCGTCCACCGGGCAGCGGAACACCACGCGCAGGGTGTGGGCGTTCGAGACCGGAAAGTAGCACAGCGAGGCGATTGTGATGTAGAGGTCGACCGGATCGACTCCGGGGCGGAACACGCCCGCAGCCTCGCCGCGCTCGAGCACGGTGCGAAGCTGGGCAACCAGCGGCGACTGGATCTCGCCCACGTCCGCGATGGCGCGGATCGTCGCACCGCCGAGCAGGTTCTCGGTGTTGAGCATCGAGATGAACCAGGGGTTCGACAGGAAGTGCTGGAGCGTGAAGGCGACGAGGGCGCGGATCGCGGCCTCCGGCGCCTTCTCTTCCAGATCAAGCCCGCGCTCGGCCTCGCGGATCTGGACATAGGCTTCGCGCAAGGCCGCGGCATAGAGCCCGTCCTTGTCGCCGAAATGGCTGTAGATCATCGGCTTGCTGAGGCCCGCGCGCTGGGCGATGGCGTCGATCCGCGCGCCGGCATGGCCCTGCTCGGCGAATTCCACCAGGGCGGCCGCGAGAATAGCGCGGCGCGAGCGATCCGCGTCGCGGCGGGGGGCGGCGGGTGCGCTCATCGCGCGCCTCGCGTCGCGCGCGCGAAGGCCCGGCGCACCGGCGGCAAGCCGGCAGCGATGCTGAGCACGATCAGCGCGACGAAGACCGCCGAGATCGGACGGGTGAAGAACGGCGTGAGATCGCCGTCGCTGAGCGTCAGGCCCCGGCGCAGGTTCTTGTCGAGCAGGTCGCCGAGGATGATCCCGAGCACCAGGGGCGGCATCGGGAAGTTCATCTGCCTGAGCACGAAGCCCAGCATCCCGAAGCCCACCATCACCCAGACGTCGAACAGCCGCTGGGTCAGCGCATAGGGACCGATCACGCACAGCGCGAAGACGACCGGCATCAGGAGCTCGCGCGGCACCTTGAGGATCAGCACGAAGACCCGGGCGAGCGAGAGGCCGAAGATCAGGATCGCGAGCGTCGCCAGCGTCAGCATCGCTGCGACGGAATAGATGAAGTCCGGCTGCTCGAGGATCAGCATCGGCCCCGGCCGGATGCCGTGGATGAAGAGCGCCGCAATCAGCACCGCCGCGGGGGCCGAGCCCGGCACCGCGAGGGTGAGCGCGGGGATCAGCGCGCCGGGGACGACGGCCGAGTTGCCGGTCTCGGCCGCGATCAGCCCCTCGTGCGAGCCTTGGCCGAACTGGTCGCGCTCCCGGCTGAAGCGCCGCGCGACCGCGTAGGAGGCCCAGGCGCCGATGTCCTCGCCGACGCCCGGGATGATGCCGACCAGCGTGCCGATCATCCCTGAGCGGCCGATCGTGCCCTTGTAGCGCCACAGGTCGCCTGCGCGCGGCAGCACGCGGTCGGCGGTGGCGCGGACCTGCGCCATTTCCGGGCGGCGGCGCCACATCACCGTCAGCACCTCGGCAAAGCCGAAGGCGCCGACCATCGCCGGGATCAGGCCGATGCCGCCGTTGAGCCCGGACAGGCCGAAGTTGAAGCGGACATGCGCGTGGAGGCCGTCCGAGCCGATCATCGCCACGGCAAGGCCAAGGACGCCGGCGATGTAGCCCTTGAGCGCGCTGCCGCCGCCGGTGAGCTGGCCGGAGATGACGACGCCGAAGACGGCGAGCCAGAAGAACTCGAACGAGCCGAATTTCAGCGCCGCCTCGCCGAGTGGCGGGGCGAGCAGAACCAGGAGGACGATGCCCACCAGCGTGCCGAGCGCAGAGCCCGCGGTGGCGAGCGCCATCGCGTAGCCCGCCTGGCCGGCTTGGGCGAGCGGGAAGCCGTCGAGCGCGGTCGCCGCACTCGCGGGCGTGCCGGGGATGTTGAGCAGGATGGCGCTGCGCGAGCCGCCGTAGATCGCGCCCACGTACATGCAGAGCAGCACCAGGATCGCGACGTCGCGGTCGAGCGTGTAGGTAAGCGTGGTCAGGAGCGCCACGCCCATCGTCGCGGTCAGGCCCGGGAGGCTGCCCACGAAGATGCCGAGCAGCGTCGACCAGGTCACATGCACCAGCGCCATCGGCGTGACGAGGGTGGCGAAGGCCGCGGCGAAATCGGCGAGCCGCTCCATCAGGGCAGCCGCACGAGAAAGCCGTAGCGGAAGAGCACCGAGAGCGCGCCGGCCACCGCGAGGCCGAAGAGTGCTGCGACCAGCCCGAGCCGCGGGCGCGCGGCGGGTTGCGTCTCGGGCCAGGCGAAGAGCGCCGCGAAGGCCGCGACGAAGAGCGCCGTGGCCCAGAAGAACGGCAGACGGCCGACGAGGCCGAGCGCGTAGACGAGGCAGAGGCCGACCGCGAGGCCGAGGTTGCGCCACGAGACCGAGCCTGCCTCCGGTTCCGGATCGTCCCGGGCGCCGGCGAAGAGCAGCACCGCGCAGAGCGCCAGCACCGCGCCCAGGATCATCGGCACAAGGCCGGGGATGCTCGCGGGGTGGATGGCGCGCTGGGGCAGCCGGTCCATCGTATAGCCGCCCGCGAGCATCGCCACGCCGAGGATGCAGAGGATCGCCGCGGCGATCCGGTCGGCGCGGGCGGTGTCGAGGCGCATGGGGCGAGCTCCGGGGGCGGTAGGGCGGCCGGGGAGGGCCGCCCGCTCAGGTTACGCGGCGGTCACTGCGCGGGGCAGTCGATGCCGATCTCGGAGGGGTCGATCACCGCCTCGCCGCGCTCGACGCGGGCGCAGGCCTCGGAAATGACCACCGGCATCGCCTGTTCGCGCGCGGCCTCGCCGAAGGAGGGTGCGAAGACCGCGCCGCGCTCGTTGGCGTAGGCCTGGAGCTCGGGGGCGGTCATCACCTTCTCCTCCCAGACCTTGTCTACCGTGTCGTAGACCTCCTGCGGCGCACCGACGGGGATGAAGACGCCGAAATAGTCGGGTGCGACCGCTATGTCGGGCAGCCATTGGGTCACCGGGGGGATCGGCTCGAGCCCCTCGATCTCGAGCGGCTGGTCGGAGAGCACGGCGAGCGGGCGGATGCGACCGCCGCGGATCATCTCGGCCTGCTCGACCGCGAGCTGCGTGGTGGCGACCACCTCGCCGCTGGCGGTGGCGATCACCGCCGGATTGCCGCCGTCGTAGGTGACCATCTGGGCATCGAACGGCTCGCCCGCCGCCTCCTTGAGCGCCCCGAGCGCCATGCCGCCCGAGGAGTTGATGCCGGCGGTGCCCACCGTCACCTCGCCCGTGCGCATCGCCTCGAGCAGCGCGCCGAAGTCCTGAAAGGGCGCGTCGGCATTGACGCTGACCACCGGGACGTTGGCGACGTGCAGATAGACGCGGTAATCGTCGATCGAGGTGTCGGGAACGAGGCCGGTCACCGCATAGGTCGCGTTGTTGGCGATGGCGTTTGCAGTCCAGGTGTAGCCGTCGCGCGGCGCGTCGAGCGCGGCCTGGGTGCCGATCGAGCCCGAGGCGCCAGGCTGGTTCACCACCACGACCTGGGTGCCGAGGGCCTCCTCGAGAATGGGGGCGACGACCCGGGTGATCTGGTCGGTGGAGCCGCCGGCGGACCAAGGCACGATGATGTTGATCGGCCGATCCGGCTGCCATTGCGCGAGCGCGGGCGATGCCGCGGCCAAGGTGAGGCCTGCCGCGAGCGCGGCCTTGACGAGACGCATGATCTTCCTCCCGTGGGTTTGTTACTTACCGTTTGGTAACCAGGAGGACCGGGCGCTGTCAAGGGTGCTGCGCGGCGGCGGTCAGACCGGAGAGGCGATCCCGGGCGGGGGATCGACGAAGGCGGGGCGGGCACCGCGGGCGCAGAGATAGACCTCCTCCTCGGGATGCTCGAGGACCCTGAACCCCGAGCTGCGCAGCATGGCCTCGGTGCAGGCGCGGTTCGGAACCCACCAGTTCGTCGGGTCGTCGGCGTAGCGGTCCTCCACGAAATGCAGCTTCGGATAGCCGGGTGCCGCGAAGGCGGTGCGGTCCTCGAAGGGCGGGTTCTCGGCGACCGACGGCAGGTCCGCGGCCCCCCGCTGCATCGACTGGAAGAGCATCAGATCGCCCGCCACCGTCTCGTGGATCAGGTCGAGCGCGAGCAGCGGATGACGCAGGTGGTAGAGAACCCCCATGAAGATCACCAGGTCGAACGGCTCGCCGAGCCCGCCCACGTCGTAGACCGACATGAGCCGAAATTCGATCTCGGCGCCCTCGGCCTCGGCGGCGAAGCGGGCCTGGGCGAGATAGCGGGCGTCGGCGTCGATCGCCACGACCCGCCCGGCACCGCGGCGCTTCATCTCGAGCGCATAGAAGCCGCCGTTACAACCGATGTCGAGCACCGAGCGCCCGGCGAGATCGGCGGGCAACACATGCTGGAAGCGCCGCCACTTTAAGCGGGGATAGTCGCCGAGGAAGTGCTCGGGCGCGGTCGGCACGCCGTCGATCTCGAAGTTGTGGAACCAGGGGCCGAGCTCGGCGATGCGGGCGGCCGTGGCAGCGCGCGACGCCATCTCAGGCGCCCAGCGCCGATTGCACCGCCGCCTCCTCCCGCCGCTCCACGGGCAGCGCGGCGCGCGTCGGCAGCGAGATCACACCGGGCTCGCCGGCGAACCAGGCGATGGTCGCAGCCAGCCCCTCGCGCAGGTCCACCACGGGTCTCCAGCCGAGCGTGCGGCTCGCGCGCTCGATGTCGGGACGCCGCCGCTGGGGGTCGTCCTGAGGCAGCGGCTCGTGGACGACCGCATGCCCCCGCCCGGTCAGCTCCGCCACCAGGCGCGACAGCTCGTTGATCGTGAACTCCTCCGGGTTGCCGAGATTGACCGGCGCGCCGAGATTGGCCGGCGCCTCCATCAGCGCCACCAGCCCCCGGACCATGTCCGAAACGTAGCAGAACGACCGCGTCTGCTCGCCGGTGCCGTAGATCGTCATCGGACGCCCCGAGAGCACCTGGATCACCAGGTTCGACACGATCCGCCCGTCGTCGGGCTGCATCCGGGGTCCATAGGTGTTGAAGATGCGCGCGACCCGCACGTCCGCCCGCCCGGCGCGAAGATAGTCGAAGCACACCGCCTCGGCCGCGCGCTTGCCCTCGTCGTAGCAGGCGCGCGGCCCGGTGCAATTGACGTGGCCCGCGTAGTCCTCGGCCTGGGGATGCTGCTCGGGGTCGCCGTAGACCTCGCTGGTCGAGGCCTGGACGAAGCGCGCGCCATGCTCTTCGGCGAGCGCGAGCAGGTTGTGGGTCCCGAGCACGCAGGTCAGCATCGTGTGCACCGGATCGGCCTGATAGCGCGGCGGCGAGGCGGGGCAAGCGAGATTGTAGATGCGGGTGAAGGGGGCGTCGATGGCGAGCCGCGTGCAGACGTCCTGCTCGATCACGGTGAAGCGGCCGCGGCGCTCAAGCGCGCGCACGCCCTCCGGTCGGCTGGTCAGGAAGCTGTCGATGCACACGACCTCCTCGCCGCGGTCGAGCAGTGCTTCGCACAGGTGCGAGCCGATGAAGCCGGCGCCGCCCGCGACCACCGAGACGCCGCACGCGCGCCCATTACCGCCTCTCGATCCGGCCATCCGCCCGCTCCTTCATGTCCCTGTCTCGCGCGCGTCCGGTGCCGGCGTGTTGCCCGCCGGCTGCCGCACCCCGGCCGCAGTATGGTTAACCTGCAATTTTGCAACGAGTTCCCGCGCTCGCGCTCGCCCCGTATGCGCATCGAGCACGAGTGCCCTCGCGCCCGCGGCGAGCGCCGTTCGCGCCGCGGGCGCGAGCTCGGTGAGCGCGGCCACGACGTCGTCCGTGCCGTGCGCGATCACGATGGCGCGCCCGTCCGGCAGCAGTGCGTCGAGCCCCTCCCAGGCGTCGCTTATGATCGGCGTGCCGCAGGCGGCGGCCTCAAACAGCCGCACGCTCGGGCTCCAGCCGGCGGTGATCATGTCGGCGCGCGTGACGTTGAGGGTGAAGCGCTGGCGGGTATAGAAGCTCGCGTGCTCCGCCGGCGGCAGATACTCGATCCGATCGACATTCGCGGGCCAGACGATGTCGGGCGGGTACTGCGGCCCGGCGACGACGAAGCGCATCTCGGGCAGACGCCGCGCCGGCTCGATCAGCAGCCGTTGGAGAGTGGGCTGCCGGTCAAAACTGTAGGTGCCGAGGTAGCCGAGGTCCCAGTGCGGCGCCTCCCCGGTCGGGCAGTAGCGCGTCTTGTCCACCGCGCAGTAGAGCGCCTCCGCCCGCCGCGCTCCGAAGTCGCGCTCGAGCCGTGCGAGCGTCGGGCCGCCGGTGAAGGAGAGATAGAGGTCGAAGCCCACGATCTGGCGGCGCGCGAGATACTCCTCGTCGCCGCGTCCGAGCTTGGCCAGCGTCACCGGCGTGTCGATGTCGTAGAAGGCCGTGACGCCCGTCGCGAGGCGCTGGACGCGGTCGATCACCGCCACGCCCTCGGGCACGTAGGAGCCGACGATCACGGCATCGGCCCCTGCTATCGCGGCCCCGAACCGTGCGTCGAGCTCGGCGAGGTCGCGGTAGTACCCGAGCGCGCAGAAGTCGGGATCGGCGAGATCGCGATGCGCCGCATACCAATCCACGTCGCGCTCAAGAAACAGCACCTCGGCGCCCTCCGCCGCAAGTCCGCGCAGGAGCGCTCGCCACGTCGTCGCATGCCCATTGCCCCACGAGGACGACAGGCTGAGCCCCAGCACCACGATGCGCAGCGTCAAGCGACCCCCTCCCCCGCCTGCGCACGCAGCCTGCGGAACACCGCGTCGGCCTCGGCCGCGCGGCTGGCGTAGGTGTGCTCGCTGACCACCCGCGCCAGCGCTCGCGCGCCGATCTCCGCGGCGCGCGGGCGGGTGAGGCCCGCGAGGATCTCCGCCACCTCCGCCCCGTCGCGCGCTACCAGCACCTCGTCGCCGGGTGCGAGGAACTGCGCCAGCCCCTCCCAGGCGTCGGTGATCAGGCAGGCGCCAGCGCCGGCGGCCTCGAAGACGCGGGTGGGCGGCGAGAAGCCGGTCGCGGCCATGCTGTCGCGGTTGACGTTCAGGACCGCCATCGGCGTCGCGTTGAAGGCGTTGTGCGCGGCGGTAGGCACGTGGCCCAGGTAGCCGACGTTGCCCGGCAGCGCCTTGTCGCCCCAGCCCGCGCCACCGAGCAGGAACCGACGCTCCGGCAGGCGTGCCGCGGGCTCCAGGAAGAACGCCTCCACCCGCGCCTCGCGGTCGGGCAGGCGGTTGCCGAGAAAGCCCAGATCGGCGGCGAAGGCGGGATCGGGCGCGACGGGATGATGCGTCTGCGGATCGAGGGCATTGTAGATCGGCACGCACAGCCGCGCGCCGAAGGCCCGATAGGCTTCGACGACCGGCGCGCCGCCGCCGTAGGTCATCACCGCGTCGAGCCGGGGCAGCATAGCGCGCAGCGGGTGGTCGGGGGCGGCCCCAAGCTCGGCCAGCGTCGCCGGCGCGTCCACGTCCCAGAAGAGGCGCAGCGCCCCCGGCCGGGCCGATTGCATCGCTTGCGCGAGAAGCGCCTCGTCCGCGAAGCCCACGCCGCTCGTCTTGACCACGACATCGGCCTCCCGCGCCTGCGCGGTCGCCTCCGCCAGCGCCTGCGGCGTGCCGGCATAGACGACGACGCGGCACCAGTCCGGCGGGTCGATGTCGCGATGCGCCTGCCGGTCGAGCACATCGGGTTCAAAGAAGGTGATCTCGTGGCCCAGCTCCGCCAGCGCCCGGATCAGCCCGCGATAATACGTCGCCGCCCCGTTCCAGTAGCACGACGTGAGGCTCGAGCCATAGAAGGCGATCCTCATCGCGCAGCCTCCGCCGTCTCGCAGCGCCCGAGGCGCGCGAGGATGTCCATCAGCTCGTCCGCCCGGTGCCCGCAGGTGTGGCGCGCGCGGATCGTCTCGAGCCCCGAGGCCGCGAGCGCCTCCGCGAGACCCGGCTCGTTCAGCACCGCGCGCAGCATTCGCGTCATCTCCGCGCCGTCGCGGGCAAAGAGAAAGTCGCGGCCCGCCCGGAACAACCCCTCGACGTCGCGCCAGGGCGCCGAGACCAGCGGGATGCCGCAGGCGAGCGCCTCGAACATGCGGATCGTCGGAATTCCCGGAAGCGCCGCGACATAAGGCGCGCGCGGGATGTGCAGCGTCACGCGATGCCGGGCGAAGGCCGCGGGCACGTCGGCATTGGCGATCCAGCCGCCGTAGCCGAGCCCCGCGCCCTCCAGTGCCGCGAGGGCCGCCTCGGGGTAGCGGACGCCGCGCACCGTGCCGCCGAGGCCGAGCCTGTGCGCGGGTTCGACGAGGAAGCTCCCGATCTCGGCGCTGCGCTCGCCGTCCCCCCAGTTGCCGATCCAGATCAGGTCGCGCGATCGCGGCACTTCGGGCAGCGGCCGGAACAGCCGCGCGTCCGCCGCCTCGTGCCAGACGAAAACCCGCGTGCCCCAGCCCGCCGCGAGATAGCGCTCCCGCAGCGTCTCGCCGAAGGCGAGGATACCGTCGTAATCGTCGAGCCGAAGGCCCGCGATCGCGCCCGCGTCCGAGACCGCGCGATGGTGCGTGTCGTGGAAAAGCAGCGTGAAGCGCCCGCCCCGCCGCAGCCGGCCGAGGTGGGCCACCAGCACGGGATCGGTCCATTCGTGCACGATCACCACATCGGCCTCCGCCACCGCCGCCGCGTGATCGACGCCGGCGCCGTAGGTGTCGGAGACGAGCTCGGGGAAGTCGCGGGCGAAGCGCTCCACCGCGCCGGGCCCCTGCTCGCGCACAAGGTTCGCGCGGCTCCAGCCGCCCTCAGGCTCGAGCGCGCGCGCCTCGTGGCCGCGGGCGATCAGCTCGCGCAGCACCCCGCGAAGGAAATGCGCATTGCCGTGGTTCCAGTCCGAAACGAGCGAATGGGTATAGAGGAGGAACCGCATCGGCTCAGGCCGCACTGCTGGCGGGGCGCTGCGCGAACCTCGCCGCCGCCGCGGCATAGACGCCGAGCATCGCCTCGGCCTGCGCCGCGGGCGAGAAGCCGCGGGCGCGCGCCCGCGCCGCCTCCCCCAGCGCCGCCCTACGCGCCGGGTCGGCTGCGAGCCCGTCGAGCGCTGCTGCGAAAGCGGCGGGGTCGTCGGGATCGGCGAAGTCCGCTACCCCCTCCCAAAGCTCCCGGTAGGTGGGCATGTCCGCGAGCACCAGCGCCGCGCCCGCCGCCGCCGCCTCCAGCGCCACCAGCCCGAAAGGCTCGTAGCGCGAGGGCGAGGCTACGATCGCCGCCCGCCCCAACCGCCTCGCCATCTCCGCTGCCGGCAACACGCCCGGCGCCTCGGCATGGTGCAGGCGCACCCTCTGCCCCTGCGGCCCGTCGCAGGCGCCGGCCATCACCACCTGCCAGTGCGTCCGCGCCGCCGCGGCATCGAGCACGGCCGCGTTCTTGCCCTCGTCCCACCAGCGTCCCGCGGCGAAGATCACCTCCGCCTTCTCAGCCCGCGCGCCGGCCGCGGAGGTGGCATTTGCCACCACATTCAGCCGGTCGAGCGGCCCGTAGGCGCGCCCGAGCGCCGCCGCGTGGCTGCGGCTCGGCGCGACCACCGCGTCGGCGGCGCGGAAACCCGCGCGAGTGCGAGCCCGCTGCCACTCCCACTCCGCCGGCAGCTCCGCGCCCCGCACCGCCTGCCACCAGGTGACGAGGCAGGAATGCGATACCGCCACCACCGGACAGCCGAGATCGAGCCCCACCGCCTGCGACGGCGCATTGAGATGCACGAGATCCACTCCCTCGCGCCGCACCAGCGCCGCGAGTTCTCCCGGCAGCGCCTCGAGCGCCGCAGGCCCCTCCGCCATCCAGTCGAGCGGCGCCTCGAGCCAGACGAGCCGACCCACCGCCTCCGCGTCTCGCCGCTGCGCGGGCAGCGGCGGCGGCCCGAGCCCCGCGAGCACCACGCCGACCCCCCGCGCGCCCAGAGCCGCGGCGAGGTCCAGACCGTAGCGCCAGACGCCCCCCACGGCGTCGAGTGTCATCAGGATGCGGCGGGGTGCAGGCACGTCCAGGCTTTCCGGCGTCATGCGGAAACGCGCACGGGCGCCTCGGGCGCATGCCGCTCGCCGAGCCAGGCGGCGAGATCGCGCAGCCCCTCGCGCCAGCCCGTCCGCGGCGCCCAGCCGAGCGACGCGCCCAGCGCGCGCGTGTCCGCCACGAACCACAACTGGTCGCCCTGCCGCCAGTCGCCGTACCGGCGCTCGACCCGGCGGCCCAGGATGCGGCCGATCTCGTCGAGGCACTGGCGCAGGCTCACCGCGTTCGCAGGCCCGCCGCCGAGGTTGAAGGCCCGGCCGCTCAGCCCTTCGATCCCCGCGAGCAGGCCCCGATAGGCCGCGACCGCGTCGGCGACGTGCAGGATGTCGCGCACCTGCTTGCCGTCGCCGTAGACCGCGACCGGCTCGCCCCTCAGCGCCCGGATCAGGAAATGCGCGACCCAGCCCTGATCCTCGGTGCCGAACTGCCGCGGCCCGTAGACGCAGCTCATCCTCAGCACCGAAGCGGGGATGCCGTAGGAGCCGGCGTAGTCGAGCACATACTGATCGGCCACCCCCTTGGAACAGCCGTAGGGGGTGCAGAATGCCAGCGGCCGGTCCTCGCCCACGCCGTGAGCCGCAAGGCGCGGGTCGCGCGGCAGATAGTCGTCCGCGCGCTCGTCCAGCCCGAGATCCTCGAGGTTGCCGTAGACCTTGTTGGTGCTGGCGAAGATCACCGGCGCCCGCCGCCCGGCCTTGCGCACCGCCTCCAGCAGGTTGAGCGTACCGCGCGCGTTCACCTCGAAATCCTCGACCGGCGCCTCGAGGCTGGTCGTGACCGCCGTCTGCGCCGCGAGATGGAACACCGCCCGCGCATCCGCGACCAGCGGCTCGATCGAGCCTGCGTCGCGGATGTCGGCGAGCCCCGCATGCACCCGCGCCCCGTGCCGCTCGCGCAGCCATTCGAGGTTCTGCTCCACCCCCGGCCGGCTGAGGTTGTCGAGCACCAACACCTCCTGGCCGTCCGACAGGAGCGCATCCGCGAGGTTGGAGCCGATGAAGCCGCTGCCCCCCGTGATCAGCACCGGCGCCGCTGCGCGCGCGAGCGACGGCGCCGCCAGCCGCCCCACCTCGCGGACCCGCGCGAGCCCACCCTCGGTCAGCAGCCGCGCCAGCAGCTTCGGGCGCCCGCCCGCGTCCACCGCGCCGAGGTGGTAGTGCCGCGGGTCGAACCACAGCCCCTCCTGCACCGCCACGTCGTGCGGCACGTCGCGCCAGGAATACCAGTAGACCCGCTCCGCCGGCACCTCGAGCGCCGCGAGGAACTGCTCCACCTGCCGCACCTCGTCGCGCCGCCAGGTCGAATAGCCGGTCTCGGTGATCCAGATCTCGGCCTGCGGATTATGCTGCTCGAGGATGGTGCGCATCTCGCCCAGATGCATGTCCCAGCCGCCCCAGCTCCCCGCCTCGCTGTCCCAGGTGCCGGGAAAGCCGTGGAATCCCACCGCGCCCACCTTCGCCAGCAAGCCGCGCTCGCCCATCAGGTTCAGCCAGTAGGGGTCGAACGGGCACGGCCCCCCGAGCACCGCGCGCCAGCCCCGCGCCTGCGCCCAATGTGCGGCATCGCCGACCATCTCGCAGAAAAGCGCGTAGTCGGTATCCGCGCGCCAGTCCCAGTCCAGCAGGTTGTTCGGCTCGTTCCACAGCTCGATGTCGCGGAAATGCGCGCCGTAGCGGGTGAGCGCATGATCGACGAAATCCGCATAGTCGCGCAACCGCCGCGGCGCGCCCGTGACGCGCCCGGTCCGCGACAGCGACGGCGGCGTGTAATGCACGCAAGGCAGCAGATCGAACTCGCGCCCCAGCTTCGGGATCAGCCAGTCGTACCAGTCCTCGCCGCCGGGCGCGTGATACTCCGCCCAGGACAGATGCGTGCGCAGGTGCCGCGCGCCCGAGGCCCGCAGCCCATCGAGACAGCGCTCGGTCCGTTCGAACTCGCCCGGCCGGAACCACTCGACGAAGCCGAAGGCGGGCGCGCCGCCGCGCGCCGGCTCGCTCATGTCACCAGACCCCGCGCTTCGAGCTGGCGCTTCATCTCGGCGCCGCGGTCGGTCGCACCCGTGGAGCGCACCCAGTCCACGAACGGGCCGAGACTGTCCTCGAGCCGGAAGCGTGGCTCGAAACCGAGCAGGTCGCGCGCTCGGGAAATATCGGCGAAGCAGTTGCGGATGTCGCCCGAGCGGGCCCTTCCCATCACGTCGGGTGCGATCTGGGGCACGCCCATCGCCGCGGCGAGCATCTCCGCGACCTCGCGCACCGAATAGGCCCGCCCGCTGCCGACGTTGATCACCGCCCCGTCCGCCCCCGGCGCCTCGAGCGCCAGGCGGAAAGCCCGCGCCACGTCGTCCACATGCACGAAGTCGCGCCGCTGCGCACCGTCCTCGAAGATCATCGGCGGCTGGCCGTTGGCGAGCCGCGAGGCGAAATTGGCGAGCACGCCGGTATAGGGGTTCGACAGCGCCTGCCCGGCCCCGAAGACATTGAAGAGCCGGAGCGCCACCGCCTCGACGCCATAGGCCGCGCCGAAGATCATCACCGCGCGCTCCTGGGCGTATTTCGTCAGCGCGTAGATCGAGGCGAGATCGACGGGCTTGCCCTCGTCGGTCGGCACCGGGGTGAGCGGCCCGCCGTCCGCCCCGACCGGCTCCCAAAGCCCTGCGCGGATGCGCTCGGGACTGCGCCGCACGTCGCCGGCGCGCGCGCCCTGCGTCGTCCGGTACAGCCCCTCGCCGTAGACGCTCATCGACGAGGCGACGACGATCCGCTTGATCGGCCGGTCGATCATCGCCTCGAGCAGCACCGCCGTCCCGAGGTCGTTCACCCCGACATAGCGCGCGATCTCGTACATGCTCTGGCCAACGCCCACCTCGGCCGCGAGATGCACCACCGCGTCGATGCCCTCCAGCGCCTCCCGCACGGCGGCCATGTCGCGGATGTCGCCGCGCACCAGCTCCGCCGCCTCGGGCAGCGCCGCGGCCGCGCCGTCGTGGACCTGGTCGATCAGCGCGTCGAGCACGCGGACGCGCGACCCTGAGTCAATCAGCTCCCGGGCGAGGGCGCGGCCGATAAAGCCGCAGCCTCCGGTCACCAGGACGTTGTTCATTCAGGCACTCCACAGCCGGCAAGGATCATCAACCCTGCGCGTTAACCATGCCGGCCGCAAGCGGTTCCGCGGCCCCGGGCGACCGAAGGCCGCGGCCGGTGGAACGCGCCCGCCGCAGCCGCGTTGCTCCAGCTCACAGCGAAGGGACCAGGCCGTGAGCGGGTCCATCACCACCACAGACCACGACGCGATCCGCAAATGGGCCGAAGCCCGCGACGGCCATCCGGCGCAGGTCAAGACCGGCGGCGAGGGCGGCGTGATGCGCATCGACTTCGGCGAACCCGAGGACAACCTCGAGCAGATCGACTGGGACACGTTCTTCGGCATCTTCGACGACAGCGACCTCGCCTTTCTGCACCAGGAAGAGACCAAGGACGGCGGCACCAGCCGCTTCAACAAGTTCGTCAAGCGCGACTGAGCGAGCACTGCTTTCGCGTTTTCCTGTGTCATCCGCCTTGCCGCGACGGGCAGAGCTTGTCCGCCCCATCACGACGCCGAAGGCGCAAGTGCGGCACAACGCGGGCGCTCCTAAGCTCACCCTGCTGTTACATCCTCAAGGCTGGCACAGCGGCGCGAAATGTGAACAAGAGGTAAAAACGCAGAAATTTCGCCAATGGAATCAACAGGCGTTGTCCGCTTTCACAGTAACAGGGGCAAAACTCCGGGCATTTCCGGCCGGGTTGTCGGATAGCGGTTTGCGACGCGGTTATGGGCGCGCGTTTTGTCGGACGCTCACTCAGAGGTTGGATCAGCGTTGCCGGACGAGTTGCGGAAGGTGGGGAAC
>JBBQRM010000020.1:0-16288 GCA_038214855.1 Rhodobacterales bacterium
GCGCGAGGAGCTGCCGCGCTGGCAGGAGGTGGTCGCGGAGGTGGCACTTCTGGGCATCGGCCGGGCCGATCTGGTGACGGCGGTGCCCGCGGCATGGATCGACGTGGCCGACATGCACGATCTGGACGCGGTCGCGGGCGACTTCCGGGCGCGCCACGGCCACAGGCTGAGGGTCGCCACCAAGTACCACCGGCTGGTGCGGGGCTTCTTCCGCGCGCACGGGATCGCGGATTATGCGCTGGTCGAGAGCCAGGGTGCGACCGAGGCCGCGATCCGCAACGGCACCGCCGAGGCGATCTGCGACATCACCTCCACCGGCTCGACGCTGCGCGACAACCACCTGAAGCCGCTCGAGGACGGGGTGATCCTTCGCAGCCAGGCGGTGCTCTTCGCGGCGCGCGGGGCGCGCTGGGGGGAAGACGCGCAGGAGGCGCTCGGGGCGCTGGCGGCGCGACTGGGGGTGGCGGTGCCGGAGATCAGCCGCCGCCCAGGCGCCTGAGGCGCTCGCGCAGGGTGTCGCTGCGGCGGGTGGCGAACAGCATATCGTCGATGCGCGTCGAGCCGTCGGCGAGCGGTACGACCACCAGATACTCGCGCCACGAGGGTTGGATGCCGCCGGGACCGCTACGCTCGATCTCGATCAGCGCAGCGTTGCGGGTGCTCGGCGCGCATCGGGGGGCGGGGTTGGAATAGCTCTGGAGCAGATAGGTCGCCGGCACGTCGGTCGTGGCGCGTGCCACCGCCGTCTCGATCGCGCCCCTGAGCGAGGGCGTGAGCAGCGGCCCTAGGCCCGCGACGTCGCCGGCCAGCGCGCGCTTGCAGAACTCGACGCCGATCGCGTCCCAGTCGAAGCGCTGGCTCTGCGCGTTCGCCGGTCCAGCGAGCGCGCAAGCGGTCAGCAGGGCGATCAGCCGCCGTTTCATGCGGGCTTCGCTCGAACGGATCGGACGCGCTCCCGCTCTCCTGCCGCGGCCGGCGGCAATGCCGGGCAGCGCCCGTCCGCCGCCGTTAAGCCGAAGGTCTGCCTACGGGCACCGCGCGGGCGCTCCGCACCCACCCGCGGACGGACGCTGCCCTCGTGTCGGAGCAGCCTCACAGCACACCCAGATCGGCGAGTTCGGCCATCAGGCCGGCGGGCAGGGCGGCGCCGTCGGGCGGCAGATCGCGTGGTGCGTCCTGCGCGGGCAGGTAGCGCCAGCCCTGGAACGGCCGGCGCGGCATCGGGCGGGTGCGTACCACCTCGGGGTCGAGGGCGATGGCGCAGCGCCGGATCCCGTCGGTGCCGTCGCGCGCATCGAGGCCGAGAATGCGCTGGCGGCCCAGCACCAGCCCGCGAAATACCCAATAGAGCGAGCCGCCATCGAGCAGTTCCTCCGCCCGCCGCGGCCACATCCGAGTGACATGCGTCGGTCGCGCCGGCCGGCCG
The DNA here is from genome assembly GCA_038214855.1 of Rhodobacterales bacterium. Lineage (GTDB taxonomy): Bacteria > Pseudomonadota > Alphaproteobacteria > Rhodobacterales > Rhodobacteraceae > Amaricoccus. The sequence goes on from JBBQRM010000020.1 coordinate 1,427, forward strand.
GCGGCTGCATTGCTGACGGCGACCACGGCCTGCCACGCGAGGTGATCCACGACGCCATCGGCGCCGACGCAGAGCATGACGAGATGCAACGTGCCGGTCATTTCGCCCCAGATGGTGACTCGAGTCCGTCCCTCGCCACAAGATAGCGGATGAATGCGTGAGGTCACGCGGTTTTTGCGCCCGTGCCGGAATTGACCGCGCCAACCCCCGCGCGTATCCTCCACGCCCGCTCACGCCCGCTACAGAAGGCCGCCCGATGAACAAGCCGGATGCCCGCGCCTTCGACGCAGCCCCTGTCCTGCCGTGGCAGGAGGTGAGTCTCGACGTGCTGCGCGAGAAATATGCCAAGGGTGCGGAGCGCGACCTCGATGGGTCCGATATGGCCCGGGCGATTCGCCTTCGCGTCGCCCGTGCGCTTGCCGCTGTCGAGGCGGAGCCGGACGCCCACGAGGCGGCCTTTCTCGAGGCGCTTCAGGCGGGGTTCATCCCCGGCGGGCGGATCAACTCGGCTGCGGGCGCCGGCATTGAGGCGGTGACGCTGATCAACTGCTTCGTGCAACCGGTGGGCGATTCGATCTCCGACACAGTGGACGGCAAGCCCGGCATCTACATCGCGCTGCGCGAGGCGGCCGAGACGATGCGCCGCGGCGGCGGCGTCGGCTACGACTTCTCGGCGATCCGGCCGCGCGTGGCAAGGGTGCATGGCACCGACAGCGCCGCCTCCGGTCCGATCAGCTACATGCACGTCTTCGACCAGTCCTGCGCGACGGTCGAGAGCGCGGGTGCGCGCCGGGGCGCGCAGATGGGTGTGCTGCGCTGCGACCACCCCGACATCATGGAGTTCGTCGGGGCGAAGCGCCAGGCGGGGCGGCTCAACAACTTCAACATCTCGGTCGGCGTCACCGACGCGCTGATGGCGGCGGTGGAAGCGGACGGCACGTTCGAGCTGGTGCACAAGGCCGAGCCCGCGCCGGCGCGGATGGCGGGCGGCGTGCGCCGTCGCGACGACGGGCTGTGGGTCTATGCGACGATCCGCGCGCGGGAGTTGTGGGAGAAGATCACCCGCAACACCTACGACGCGGCCGAGCCGGGGGTTCTGTTCCTCGATCGGATCAATGCCGAGAACAACCTGCACTATTGCGAGCGGATCGAGGCGACCAATCCCTGCGGCGAGATCCCGATCCCCGACCACGGCTGCTGCTGCCTCGGCTCGATCGACCTCACGCGCTTCGTGCGGGATCCCTTCGAGCCGGAGGCGCGGTTCGACGCGGACGCCTTCGCGCGGGTGGTGGCGGTGGCGGTGCGGATGCTCGATGACGTGCTCGACGCGACCGTCTGGCCGCTGCCCGAGCAGGCGCGCGAGGCGGCGGCCAAGCGGCGGATCGGGCTGGGGTTCACCGGTCTGGGCGACGCGCTGATCCTGATGGGGCTGCGCTACGACAGCCCGCAAGCCCGCGCCTGCGCCGCGGACTGGACGCGGGCGATGCGGGATGCGGCCTATCGTGCGAGCGTGGCGCTGGCGCGCGAGAAGGGGGCGTTTCCGCTGTTCCAGGCGGAGGCGTTCCTCGCCTCGGGCATGACGCAACGGCTGCCGCAGGACATCCGCGGCGAGATCGCGGCGCATGGGCTGCGGAACAGCCATCTGCTGTCGATCGCGCCGACGGGGACGATCAGCCTCGCCTTCGCCGACAATGCCTCGAACGGGATCGAACCGGCGTTCTCCTGGCACTACACCCGGCGCAAGCGCGAGGCGGACGGGACGATGCGCGAGTACCGCGTCGAGGACCACGCCTGGCGGCTGTGGCGGGCGCGCGGCGGCAACGAGGATGCGCTGCCGCCTGCCTTCGTGCATGCGCTCGAGATCTCGGCTGCGGACCACATGGCGATGCAGGCGGCGGTGCAGCCCTTCGTCTGCGCGGCGATCTCGAAAACGGTGAACGTGCCGGAGGATTATCCGTTCGAGGCGTTCGAGGATCTGTATCTGCAGGCTTGGCGCGCCGGGCTGAAGGGGATCACCACCTATCGGCCGAACAGCGTGCTGGGCGCGGTGCTGTCGATCGAGGCGGCGGCGCCGCAGGATCTCGACCAGTCCGAACCCGACCGGCGGGTGCGGATCGGGGAGGCGCCGCAGGTCGCACTGGCGGCGCTGCGCTGGCCGCACCGGCCGAAGCTGAACGCCGGCAGCCCGTCCTGGACCTACATGATCGACGCGCCGCAGACGCGGTTCGCGGTCTTCGTCGGGCATATCGAGAACGGCAGCAACCAGCCCTTCGAGGTCTGGGTGAACGGCGAGCGCACGCCGCGGGGGCTGGGCGCGCTCGCCAAGAACCTGTCCATGGACATGCGGGCGCAGGACCGAGCCTGGCTCGCGATGAAGCTCGAGAGCCTGGGCAAGACGCCGGGTGCGCCGTTCGAGGTGGCGATGCCGCCGGACGGGCGGCTGCTGCCGGTGGCCGGCGCGGTCAGCGCCTTTGCCTATGTGGTGCGGCATCGCTGTGCGGAGCTTGGCGCCTTGGACGGGCCGGAGGGCGAGACGCCGCTGGTGGACGCACTCTTCGCGCGCAAGGAGCCGAAGTCGGGGGCGGACGGGACGCTGAGCTGGACGGTGGACATTCTCAACCCCACGACCGGCGACGATCTCGCGATGTTCGTGAAGGAGTGCCTGCTGCCCGACGGGACCAAGCGGCCCTACAGCGTCTGGCTGTCGGGGGCCTATCCGCTGGAGTTCAACGGGCTGACCCGCAGCCTGAGCCTCGACATGCGGGTGATCGACGCGGCCTGGATCGGCAAGAAGCTGCGGGGGCTGAAGGACCTGCCGGAGGCGCAGGGGGATTTCTTCGCCCGCGTGCCCGGCGCTGAGAAGCAGGCGGTGCAGCCCTCGACGGTCGCTTATGTGGCGCGGCTCCTGATTCACCGCTATGCGATGCTGGGGCTGCTCGACGCGGAGGGCTTTCCGGTCAGCGGACCCGGCCTGATGGGGCAGGCGGCGGAGGCGCCGGCGCAGGCGGTGGTCGAGGGAAGGCTCTGCCCCGACTGCGGCCACATGGGGCTGATCCGCCGCGACGGCTGCGATTTCTGCACGGTCTGCGGCTATATGGGCGCCTGCGGGTAGGCCGGCGGCGGCCGGGGCCGGGCGGGTTTCAGTGTGTTGCACCGTGCAACATGGATCCGCCCATTGAAAACATTGGCAAAAAAGTCGTGTTCTTACATTTCGTTAGGATGTTGCCCCCCTGGCGTGTCCGTCGCGGGGGCCGGCGCGGCAGGTCGCGCGGGACGGCTGAGTCAGGGGTCGCCAGAGGCAGGGGCGTGTCTCGCAAACCCCGAAATACGCAAAAGGGGCGGCCTCGGCCGCCCCTTCGCAATCGTTGGCTCTGGACTCAGCGGAACGAGAAGACCAGCGCCGCGGTGAGCTTGGTGTCGGTGTCGTCGGTCCCCTCGGGCGCATCGGTCTCGTAGTCGACGCGGTAGCCGATCCGGGTCGAGATCACGTCGGTTACCCGCAGGTTCAGCCCGAGATCGTTGGTGATCAGCGTGCTGACGTCGGAATAGAGCACGTCGGTGTCGTTGGTCACGAACGCACCGTCCGACACGCGGTAGAAGAAGCGCGAGGAGGCGATGGCGCCGAACTCGGTCTCCTCGTCGCCGTCCTGGGACTCGGTGTAGCGCACGCCGGGACCAGCCTGGACGCGCCATGCGAGGTCGGGGGTGTTGATGACCCGGTAGCCGGGGCCGACGCCGGCGAAGGCGCTGCGCCGGAACGCTGCGAACTCGTCGTACTCGCCGCGGGCGAGACCGAAGACGTACAACTGCTCGGTCAGCGAGCGGTCGATGTCGTAGATCGCGAAGACCCGCTTCTCGAACTCGTTGTCGTCTTCCTCGCCGTATTCCGCCGCGATGCCGAGGGTCTGGTTCCAGGCGCCGAAGCTGTTACGCACGCGGCCACCGAGCGAGAAGTCGGTGGTGTCGGTGTTGCCCGTGCTGAGCGAGCCCGCCATCGACACGCTGCCGGTCCAGCCGGGGCCAAAGCTCTGGTTGCCGAAGCGCGCACGGTCCTCGGAGCGCTCGAACTCCCGGTCCGTATCGTCCTCAATGTCGTCGATCCGGTCGTCGAGCGCATCGATGCCGGTGATCTCGGTCTGTGCGCGCACGCTGGGAGCGCCGGCGAAGAGAACGGCCACAGAGGCCACCGTCGCCAGAAGATACGCCGTTTTCATCAGAATGTCCTTTCGGGTTGTCAGTTGGTCCCTCGACGACAATCCCGCCAATGCCGGCGTCGTCCGATGAACTCGGCTAGATCAGCTGTCGCACGAAATGAAATTAATAATCCTTGTTATAGGCATAAGTAAAAATCATCGGTCGACCGACCTGACGTTAACCATATCGCAAGGCTTGGCTTTTCACGCTATGGGCGATCTATTGTCGCAGGGCGCGCAGGAGGACCGGCGCTTTCGACCGCGGATTTTAGTTGCAGAACTGCCACATTCGCTGTCGCCGCATCCTCCGTCCGCCATACTGCCCAGACGGGAAACGGATAGCGGCGGGCGTCTTGGACCAGACGCAGGCGACCCGCGGCGAGGTCTTCGGCAACGAGGCTGCGCGGCAGGTGGGCGGCAAGGCCCCCAGCCAGCAGGAGGTGTCGCAGGTCGAGGCCCAGAGCGAGTGTCAAACCCGCCGGTGCGAGCGCGCCGTCCGGCGGCAGCGGCGGGTGCAGCTTCTGGGCGCGGGCGACTTCGGCGCCCCAATCGACCTGCACCATCCTCGGCTTGTCCGGCCCGGCGGCGACGAGAACCAGCTCGTCCTCGAGTACCCGCTCGGCCGCCAGCCCCGGACGCAAGATGGGAGCATGCATCAGGGCGACCTGAACCACACCCTCGACGAGCCCGCGGAGCAGCCGCTCCGGCGCCCCTGTCTGAACATCGAGGCTCTGCCGCGGATCCTCCTGCTGCAGCGCGCGGATCCAGGCGGGCCCGAGCCGCGGCCAGAGCACCTCCTGCACCCCGAGGCTCAGCCGCCGGTCGAAACCCTCGGGGATAGCGACCTGGCGCCGCGAGGCTTCCCAGATGCGGATCATCTCCTGCGCATGCGGCTCGAAGGCCCGGCCCGCCTGCGTCAGCTCGGCGCCGGCCCGGGTGCGGCGGAACAGTGGCTGGCCGAGCTCCTCCTCCAGCCGCTGGATGCGCAGGCTGACCGCCGATTGCGTGACGAAGAGCGCATGTGCCGCGGAAACGAAGGAGCCGCTGGCGGCGACCTCGAGAAAGGTGCGGATGACGGTGAGGTCCATCGCCTCCGTCTAGCGCAGCCGGCCACGCCCGGCAAACCGCCGCAGCCCGCTAGCCTTGCGGTTGCGACATCGGGTTCGGTTGACCTCCCCACGGGCGGCGCGTAAATCAGGGCGAACGTTCGGGGTGGAGGCCGCGCCTCCGGCCCGGCTGGTATCGAGGAGATGCCCTTGGACGTCCTGCTGGCGGATTATCTTCCGATCCTGATCTTTCTGGGCTTGGCGATCGTGCTCGGGCTCGTGCTGATGCTGTCGGCGGTGGTCGTGGCGGTCAGCAACCCCGACGCCGAGAAGGTCTCGGCCTACGAGTGCGGGTTCAACGCCTTCGACGATGCGCGCATGAAGTTCGACGTGCGGTTCTATCTCGTGTCGATCCTGTTCATCATCTTCGATCTCGAGGTCGCGTTCCTGTTCCCATGGGCGGTGAGCTTTCAGTATCTGGGCGAGTTCGGCTTCTGGTCGATGATGGTGTTTCTCGCGGTGCTGACCATCGGTTTCGCCTACGAGTGGCGGAAGGGGGCCCTGGAATGGGAATGACCGAGCACGAGGCCCGCCCGGCGCTGTCGACGCAGGCAGGGCCCGACCGCGAAGCGACCGTGCGGACGATGGGCGAGGATCTGTCGGACAAGGGGTTTCTCGTCACCTCCACCGCGGATGTGATCAACTGGGCGCGCACCGGCAGCTTGCACTGGATGACCTTCGGGCTCGCCTGCTGCGCGGTCGAGATGATGCACACCTCGATGCCGCGCTACGATCTCGAGCGCTTCGGGACCGCGCCGCGCGCGAGCCCCCGGCAGTCGGACCTGATGATCGTGGCAGGCACGCTCACCAACAAAATGGCGCCGGCCTTGCGCAAGGTCTACGATCAGATGCCCGAGCCGCGCTACGTGATCTCGATGGGGTCCTGCGCGAATGGCGGCGGGTACTATCATTTCAGCTATTCGGTGGTGCGCGGCTGCGACCGGATCGTGCCGGTAGACATCTACGTGCCGGGCTGCCCGCCGACGGCGGAGGCGCTGCTCTACGGCATCCTGCAGTTGCAGCGAAAGATGCGGCGCACCGGAACCATCGTGCGATGACGCGCGCGGCAGAATGCGTGCGATGACGCGCGCTTGAACGACATGCGCTGAGGCGCGGTTGCGCGACGCGGGCAGGCTGCCCGCGGTCGTGCCGGAATTCTCGGAGAACGGGTCATGCTGACCGCACTCGACGACCTGAGGGAGACGATCACCACGCGCCAGGACGAGGCGGTGCTGGACGCGAGCCTTGCGGGCGACGAGCTGACGGTGACGATCGCGGCGCCGGCAATCCTCGACTTCGTGAGCTTCCTCAAGGCCGACGCGACCTGCCGGTTCACCACCCTCGTCGATCTGACGGCGATTGACTGGCCGGCGCGCGAGAAGCGCTTCGACGTGGTCTATCACTTCCTGTCGATGAGCCTGAACCAGCGGATCAGGGTGAGAGTTCCGGTGCGCGAGGACGAGATCGTGGCCTCGATCACGCCATCGTTCCCGGCGGCGAACTGGTACGAGCGCGAGGTCTTCGACATGTACGGATTGATGTTCTCGGGGCACCCGGACCTGCGGCGCATCCTCACCGACTACGGCTTCCGCGGGCATCCCCTGCGCAAGGATTTCCCGACGACGGGCTATGTCGAGCTGCGTTACGACGAGGAGCAGAAGCGTGTGGTCTACGAGCCGGTGCAGCTGACGCAGGAGTACCGGCAGTTCGATTTCATGAGCCCCTGGGAGGGCGCGGAGTACATCCTGCCCGGCGACGAGAAGAAGGACAGCGGCATGCGCGGCGGCAACGTGCTCGGCAAGGCCGGCGGGGCCGGGAAGGAGACTTGATGGATCGAACCGGCGTGGAGGTCGTGGACGGCGCTCAGCGCATCCGCAACTTCAACATCAACTTCGGCCCGCAGCATCCCGCAGCGCATGGCGTTCTGCGGCTGGTGCTCGAGCTGGACGGGGAGATCGTCGAGCGCTGCGATCCGCATATCGGCCTGCTGCACCGCGGCACCGAAAAGCTGATGGAGAGCCGGACCTATCTGCAGAACCTGCCGTATCTGGACCGGCTGGACTATGTGAGCCCGATGAACCAGGAGCACGCCTGGTGCCTGGCGATCGAGCGGCTGACCGGAACGCCGGTGCCGCGACGCGCGCAGCTGATCCGCGTGCTCTATTGCGAGATCGGGCGTATCCTCAACCACCTGCTCAACGTGACGACCCAGGCGATGGACGTCGGCGCGCTGACCCCGCCGCTCTGGGGGTTCGAGGAGCGCGAGAAGCTGATGGTCTTCTACGAGCGCGCCAGCGGGGCGCGGCTGCACGCGGCATACTTCCGGCCCGGCGGCGTGCACCAGGACCTGCCGCAGGATCTGATCGACGACATCGTGACCTGGGCGGACGAGTTCCCCAAGGTGCTCGACGACATCGACGGGCTGCTGAGCGAGAACCGCATCTTCAAGCAGCGCAATGTCGATATCGCGGTGGTGACTCCCGAGGAATGTCACGAGATGGGCTTCTCGGGGGTGATGGTCCGCGGCTCGGGCCTCGCCTGGGACCTGCGCCGCGCCCAGCCCTACGAATGCTACGACGAGTTCGAGTTCCAGATCCCGGTCGGCACCAAGGGCGATTGCTTCGACCGCTACCTGTGTCGGATGGCGGAGATGCGCGAGAGCACGAAGATCATCGAGCAGGCCTGCGCCAAGCTCGACGCGGTCCGCGGCCATGAGGTGATCGCGCGGGGCAAGATCAGCCCGCCGCCGCGCGCGACGATGAAGACCTCGATGGAGGCGCTGATCCACCACTTCAAGCTCTACACCGAGGGCTTCCATGTCCCCGAGGGCGAGGTCTATGCCGCGGTCGAGGCGCCGAAGGGCGAGTTCGGCGTCTATCTGGTGTCGGACGGCACCAACAAGCCTTACAAGGTCAAGCTGCGTGCGCCGGGCTTTCCGCATCTCCAGGCGATGGACCAGCTCTGCCGCGGGCACATGCTCGCCGACGTCTCGGCGGTGCTGGGCTCGCTCGACATCGTGTTCGGCGAGGTGGATCGGTGATGCTGCGCCGCCTCTATCCCGACCAGCCCGAGAGCTTCGCCTTCACGCCCGCCAATGAGGCCTGGGCGAAAACGCAGGTCGCCAAGTTCCCCGAGGGGCGGCAGGCCAGCGCGATCATCCCGCTGCTGTGGCGGGCCCAGGAGCAGGAGGGGTGGCTGAGCCGGCCGGCGATCGAGCATGTCGCGGGGATGCTGGGGCTCGCCTATATCCGGGCATTGGAAGTGGCGACCTTCTACTTCATGTTTCAGCTGCAACCCGTTGGCAGCGTGGCGCATGTCCAGGTCTGCGGCACCACGTCCTGCATGATCTGCGGGGCGGAGGATCTGACCCGCGTTTGCCGCGAGAAGATCGCGGCCGCGCCGCATGAGCTGTCGGCGGACGGACGGTTCTCCTGGGAAGAGGCCGAGTGCCTCGGCGCCTGTGCCAACGCGCCGATGGTCCAGATCGGCAAGGATTACTACGAGGATCTGACGGCGGAACGTCTGGCGGAACTGATCGACGCCTTCGCGCGCGGCGAGGTGCCGGTGCCGGGGCCGCAGAACGGCCGCTTCGCCTCCGAGCCGCGCGAGGGGCTGACGAGCCTCGCGGATGCCCCGCGCGCGCATGAGGCGAACGCCTCGGTGACGCTGGCCGTGCAGATGGGCGATACGATCGCGCGCATCACCGGTGACGGGCCGGAGCCACGGGTGCCGCACGCGGCCGCGAAGGGGCCGGTGATCGACGAGGACGCCGAGAGCGACGAGACGCCGCAGATCGAGCCGCGCCACCAGCCGCCGGGCCTCGATGCACCTCGGGGGGGCAGGGCCGATCAGCTGAAGCTGATCAAGGGCGTGAGCGAGGCGGTTGCGGACCGTCTGCACGCGATGGGCTATTATCACTTCGGCCAGATCGCCGACTGGACGCCGCAGGAGGCCGCCTGGATCGACGCGAACCTCGAGGGCCACGCCGGCGAGGCGACGGCGGAGGGTTGGGTCGAGCAAGCGCGGGTGCTGGCCGAAGAGGGCAGCACGCCGCATGCGCAGGACGAGATCGAGGAGGAGGCCGGCGCGGGATCCGGCGACGACAAAGCCACGTGACGTAGCAGCAAGCCAAGGGGAGACGACGCAATGCCAACGAAAAGCCTGGGTTCCGCCGGCGGCGGATTGTTCTGGACGTTCACAGCGATCGCCTGCGGGCTGATCGCCGGCGGCGTCTTCGGTTATGTGATCGCCTTCTTCGGCGATGCCGCGCCGAGCAGCGGGCTGATGATCGGCGCGGTGATCTTCGTGGCGGTGAGCTGGGTGCTCGCGACCTTCGCGATGGGCGGTCCGCTGCCGCCGCCCAACAGCCTGCCGGTGCCGACGGCACCGCCGGGCGGCCGCTACACCGTGCCCGGCGGTGCCCCGACCGGCCACCGACACGAGACGCAGCCGGTGAGCGCCCACGATCTGGGCGTAAGCGTCGGCGAGACGGTCGCGAGCGTGCGCGCGAAGCTGTCGGAGGCGGCGCAGAGCGTCGGGGACAGGGTCTCCGGTCTGACCGGGACCGGCTCCGACGAGCGGGAGGCGGACACCCATGACCGGGAGGCTGCGGAGGCGCCGCGTCCGGCGCCCGCACCGGAGCCCGCGGCCGAGGCCGCCGACGGCTACACGCCTGCCTACCCGGTCGGCGAGCCGCTGACGGCGGGGGAGGCTGGGGCGGCTGCGGCCGAGACCGAGGTCGAGCCGCACGAACCTCCGCGCTTCGACGCGCCGCGCGAGGGTGAGGCGGACGACCTGAAGCGGATCAGCGGCGTAGGACCAGCGCTCGAGGCGAAGTTGAACGATCTGGGCATCTATCACTATGCGCAGATCGCGGCGTGGACGAGGCCGGAGATCGCATGGATCGACACCCGTCTCGACTTCGCCGGCCGGGTGGTTCGCGACGAATGGGTCGAGCAGGCGGCACGCCTCGCCGCGGGGGACGAGCCCGATCCGGCTGCATTGGGAAGCGGCGAATGACGCAGGCCTGACCGCGTGCCGGACGGGTCCGCACCGCCCGAGAGCTTGCGCCGCGCCGCGGTGGTCGTGGTGGCGGCGATGGTCCTGTGGATGGCGGGCAACTGGCTCGGCGGCAGGATGGGATGGCCGATAGCCCTGGCCTTCGCGCTCGACGCGGCCTGCCTCGCGGCGCTTGCCTGGGCCGCCGCCCTTGCGCTGCGGGTCCGGCGCGCGGGCCGTGAGTGACGGGGCCTTGCGGACGCGACGAAAATGACGAACGTCCCCCGCCCGGCTTCCGGGCGGAGTCGAGAGCAGGATGGATGCGATGCTGGCGGACAAGGACCGGATCTTCACCAATCTCTACGGCATGTTCGACCGCAGCCTCGAGGGCGCGCGGGCGCGCGGCCATTGGGACGGCACCGGCGGGCTGATCGGCCGGGGCCGCGACAAGATCATCGAGGAGCTGAAGGCGAGCGGGCTGCGCGGGCGCGGCGGGGCCGGGTTCCCGACCGGGCTCAAGTGGTCGTTCATGCCCAAGGGCGACGACGGCCGGCCGCACTACCTGGTGGTCAACGCCGACGAGAGCGAGCCCGGCACCTGCAAGGATCGCGAGATCATGCGCCACGACCCGCATACGCTGGTCGAGGGATGCCTGATCGCGGGCTTCGGGATGGGTGCGCACTCGGGCTATATCTACATCCGTGGCGAGTACATCCGCGAGCGCGAGGCGTTGCAGCTCGCCATCGACGAGGCCTACGAGGCGGGGCTGCTGGGGACGAATGCCGCGGGGTCGGGCTGGGACTTCGAGCTCTACCTCACGCACGGTGCCGGGGCCTATATCTGCGGCGAGGAGACGGCGCTGCTCGAGAGCCTCGAGGGGCGCAAGGGGATGCCGCGGCTGAAGCCGCCGTTCCCGGCCAACACCGGGCTCTACGGCGCGCCGACGACGGTGAACAACGTCGAATCGATCGCGGTGGTCCCGACGATCCTGCGCCGGGGTGCCGGATGGTTCTCGGGCTTCGGGCGGCCGAACAACGCCGGGACCAAGGTCTTCGCGATCTCGGGCCATGTGAACCGGCCCTGCGTGGTCGAGGAGGCGATGTCGATCCCGCTCAAGGAGCTGCTGGAGAAGCGTTGCGGCGGGGTGCGCGGCGGCTGGAAGAACCTCAAGGCGGTGATCCCAGGTGGCTCCTCGGTGCCGCTGCTGCCGGCGGAGGTCTGTGGCGACGCGCTGATGGACTTCGACTGGCTGCGCGACCAGAAGTCGGGGCTCGGCACCGCGGCGGTGATCGTGATGGATCAATCGACCGACATCATCAAGGCGATCTGGCGGCTGTCGAAGTTCTACAAGCACGAGAGCTGCGGGCAGTGCACGCCGTGCCGCGAAGGCACCGGCTGGATGATGCGGGTGATGGACCGGCTGGTCACCGGCGATGCGGATCCGGGCGAGATCGACATGCTGCTCGACGTGACCAAGCAGGTCGAGGGCCACACGATCTGCGCGCTCGGCGATGCAGCGGCCTGGCCGATCCAGGGACTGATCCGGCACTTCCGCGACGAGATCGAGGATCGGATCCGGCACAAGCGGGTGCGGGTCGCGGCGGTGGCGGCGGAGTGATAAGCTGTGGATAAGACAGAGCTTAGCTGGTCCGCTCCATTGAGCGCCATTGCGGCTATCGTCAGTGCCTTGGCTGCCGTGGCGGCCGCCGTGTTTGCATACAGAGCACACCAATTGCAGAAGCGAACCAGCCAATCTTATGAGTTAGCAGAACACAAGCGCGCGTCTAAAGTTGTTCTCGGGCATCTGCACAGATACGAGGAATTTTGCCGGAAATTTGATAATTTGCTTGAACCACGCCTTTACTACGCAGGTGGAGACAAAGTTTCGGATCATGTGAAAGGTTTGACAACTGCATTTTCATTATTGATCGATTTGATCCGTGCTGATTGGCATGAGTCACGCCAAACGAAATATGTTGAGTTCGGAATGAGTGAGATCGAGAAATTGTCCAATGCTTGGCCTAGAGGGTATGGCGCAGAGCTAATTGGGACATGGAATCTTCCGGCGGAAGTAAAGGAAGCTTTTGCTGGCGAATTGCAGTGGCGAGATAAGACAAGCTTGGAAACTTTAGAGACACCGGGTTTCCTGAAAAAGTTGCTTGCATACGAGGATCTTTAGATATGAGCGACCTGCGCAAGCTGATCATCGATGACATCGAGGTGGAGGTGCCGCCGCAGATGACGCTGCTGCAGGCCTGCGAGGTCGCGGGCGTCGAGATCCCGCGATTCTGCTACCACGAGCGGCTGAGTATCGCCGGCAACTGCCGGATGTGCCTCGTCGAGGTGGTGGGCGGGCCGCCGAAGCCCGCGGCGTCGTGTGCGATGCAGGTCAAGGACATGCGCCCCGGTGCCGAGGGCGCCCCGCCGCAGATCAAGACCAAGAGCCCGATGGTGAAAAAGGCCCGCGAGGGGGTGATGGAGTTCCTGCTCATCAACCACCCGCTCGACTGCCCGATCTGCGATCAGGGCGGCGAATGCGACCTGCAGGATCAGGCGATGGCCTATGGCGTGGATTTCAGCCGCTACCGCGAGCCGAAGCGCGCGGCACTCGACCCAGATCTCGGGCCGCTGGTGGACACGCAGATGACGCGCTGCATCTCCTGCACGCGCTGCGTGCGCTTCATCACCGAGGTCGCGGGGGTGCCCGAGCTCGGCCAGACCGGGCGCGGCGAGGACAGCGAGATCACCTCCTATCTGGGCGCGATGCTGACGAGCGAGCTCCAGGGCAACGTCATCGACCTCTGCCCGGTGGGCGCGCTCACCTCCAAGCCCTACGCCTTCACCGCGCGGCCCTGGGAGCTGAGCAAGACCGAGTCCATCGACGTGATGGACGCGCTGGGGTCGAACATCCGTGTCGACACCAAGGGCCGCGAGGTCATGCGCATCCTGCCGCGCAACCACGACGGGGTGAACGAGGAATGGCTGGCCGACCGGTCGCGCTTCATCTGGGACGGGCTGCGCCGCCAGCGGCTCGACCGGCCCTACGAGCGCCGTGACGGGCGGCTGCATCCTGCGAGCTGGGCCGAGGCCTTCGCGGCGGTGGCGGCCGCGGTCGAGGGGCGGCGGCTGACCGCGCTCGCGGGCGACCTGGCGCCGGCGGAGGCGATCTTCGCGCTCGGCATGCTCACCCATGCGCTCGGGGGCACGACCGAGTGCCGCACCGATGGCGCGCAATTGCCCGCCGGCAATCGCGCGGCCTATGTTGGCACGGCGAGCGTCGAGGACATCGATACTGCGCGGACCATTCATCTGATCGGAACCGACCCGCGGGCCGAGGCGCCGGTTCTGAACGCGCGCATCCGCAAGGCCTGGCTGCGCGGCGCGCGGGTGACGCGGATCGGCGCGGAGACCGATCTCACCTATCCGGTCGAGCATCTGGGGCCGGACATGGCGGCGCTCGACCGGCTGGAGGCGGACTCAGACGGGCCGACGCTGGTGATCCTGGGGCAGGGCACGCTGATCGGGCGCGACGGCGCGGGCCTGCTCGCGCGGATCATGGAGCGGATCGAGGCGCTGGGAGCGGGCTTGCTGGTGCTGCACACGGCGGCGTCGCGGGTGGGGGCGCTCGACCTCCACTTCGTCACCGAGGGCGGCATGGCGCGGGCGCTCGACCGGGCGGAGGTGATCTACAACCTCGGCTGCGACGAGATCGAGCTGCCCGAGGGGCCCTTCGTCATCTACCAGGGCAGCCATGGCGACCGTGGCGCGCACCGGGCGGACGTGATCCTGCCGGGGGCGGCCTATACCGAGGAATCCGGCATCTTCGTGAACACCGAAGGTCGGCCGCAGCTCGCCAACCGCGCCGGCTTTCCGCCCGGTGAGGCGCGGGAGAATTGGGCGATCCTGCGCGCGCTGTCGGCCCAGCTGGGGCACGTACTGCCCTTCGACACGCTCGCGGAACTGCGCGGGGCGATGTTTGCGCGGGTGCCGCATCTGGCCCGGATCGACGCGGTGCCGGAAAACGCGTGGACGCGCCTGGATACGCGCGATAAGACCGCGCAGGCGGCGGGCTCGGAGCGCTTCCACGTCCCCGCCCGTGACCACTACCTCGGCAATCCCATCGCACGGGCGAGCCAGGTGATGGCGGAACTGTCGAAACTGGCGAGCGGTCGGGTCCGGCAGCTGGCGGCGGAGTAGCGAATGCAGGCCTTCCTCGACACCGGCTTCGGCATCTTCGTGCTGATCCTCGCCCAATGCCTGCTGGTGACGGTGCTCGTGCTCGTGAGCCTCGCCTTCCTGATGTACGCCGACCGCAAGGTCTGGGCCGCTGTGCAGATGCGCAAGGGGCCCAACGTCGTCGGCATCTTCGGCCTGTTGCAGTCGTTTGCGGACTTTCTGAAGTATATCGTCAAAGAGGTCGTGGTGCCTGCCGGTGCCGACAGGGCGGTATTCTTTCTCGCCCCGCTGGTGTCGTTCGTGCTGGCGGTCGTCGCCTGGTCGGTGATCCCGTTCAGCCCGGGCTGGGTCCTGTCGGACATCAACGTCGCCATCCTGTTCGTCTTCGC
>JBBQRM010000021.1:0-15343 GCA_038214855.1 Rhodobacterales bacterium
TGATGAAGACGACGGCGAGGAAGATGTTGAGCGTGTTGGCATCCATCCCGATCAGCCCGGTGGGGTCCCAGATGCCGACGAGGCCGAGATAGACGAAGGCGCCCAGGAGCGCCACCGGGACCACGTAGAACCACAGCACCTCGGGGCGCTCGCGGAAGCGGCTCACGATGAACACCAGCACGAAAGCCACGGGAAACACAAAGAGACCCGCGGCCATCGTCGAGGGGATGGCCGTCTCGCGGATCTCGGGCGTCACCAGCAGATAGAAGAGCAGGATCACCGGAAACGCCAGCACGAGATTGGCGATGAAGCTGAGCACCGTGTCGAGCCTGCCGCCGAAATACCCCGCCGGCAGGCCGAGCGTGATCCCGATCATATAGGCAAACAGCGTCGCGAGCGGGGCGATCGCCATCACCGTCCGGCTGCCGTAGACCATGCGCGAGAAGACGTCGCGCCCGAGCATGTCGCCGCCGAACAGATACGGCAGGCCGCTCTCGGGGGCGATGGCGCCGGGCAGCTCGTTCTGGAGCGCGCGGATCTGCTGGAACGGCCCGAACACCGCCACCCAGTCGGCCATCAGCGCCGTCAGCACCCAGAAGAGCACCAGCGCGAGGCCCACGATGCCGATCGGGCTGTCGAAGATCCGCCCGTAGAACCCCAGCCTGCGCTTGAACGCCAAGCTCAGCCCCAGGATCACCGCCATCGCCGCGAGCACCGGCGCGAACTGCACGAGGAGCCGTGCGAGGATGCCGCCGGTGGAGAGGAACGCGATCTCCACCTCAGCCGCTCACGCGGATGCGGGGGTTGAGATAGACATAGCCGATGTCCGAGATCAGCTGCGTCGCGAGCACGATCACCACCGCGACGATGGAGCTCGCGAGCAAGAGGGCGATGTCGTTGTTCTCCGCCGCCTCGATCAGCAGCCAGCCGAAGCCGCGGTAGTTGAACAGCGTCTCGACGATGACGACGCCGGTAAGCAGCCACGGGAACTGCAGCATGATCACCGTGAACGGCGCGATCAACGCATTGCGCAAGGCGTGCTTCAGCACGATGGCACGGAACCCCACGCCCTTCAGCCGGGCGGTGCGGATGTATTGCTGCGTCATCACTTCGGCCATCGAAGCCCGCGTCATCCGCGCGATATAGCCCATGCCGTAGATCGCGATGGTCATCACCGGCAGCGCGAAATTGTAGATCGTCGCGTCTTCGGCCGCGGTGGTCGCCGAGCCCGACAGCCATTGCAGCCCGACCATCTGGCTCGCGAAGATCACCGTGAGGATGACGCCCGAGACGTATTCCGGCGTCGAGGTCGTGCCGATGGCGATCGTCGAGAGCACCCGGTCCTGCAGCGTCCCTTCGCGCATCCCCGCGAGGATGCCGAGCACCAGCGCCGAAGGCACCATCACCACCATCACCCAGAACATCAGCTTGCCCGTCAGCGCCAGCCGCGGCCAGATCACCGCGTTCACCGGCGCCTGGAACCGCGTGGAATACCCGAAATCGCCCTGCACGACGTTGCCCAGCCACTCGCCGTAGCGGGTGACGAGCGGGCGGTTGTAGCCCTCGCGATCGAGCCAGACCGCGACCTGCTCGGAGGTCATGCGGTTGTTGTTCTGCTCCTTGGCGAGCTTGACGAGGTTGGGCTTGAGGTTGACGAGGGAGAAGACCACGAGCGTCAGGCAGAGCGCGGTCGCGAGCATCACGCCGAGGCGCCGGAGCAGGAACGCGAGCATGAGGCTTCCCCTCGCTGTTGCGACGGAGCGCGCGCGGCCCGCGGGAGGCGGGCCGCAGACGCGGGGTCAGCCGTCGAGCCAGACGTCCTCGAAATGCGTCTCGAAGGTCGGGTGCATCTCGAGCCCCTGGACCTCCTCGACCATGTGCCGGAAGGTCGAGCGCCAGTAAGGCTGGATGATCACGCCTGAACCCTGGAGGATCTCCTCCATCTCGCGCATCAGCTTGCGCCGCTCGTCGGGGTCCGGCACCGAGAAGGATTGCGCCAGCAGCTCGTCGAAGCGCGCGTCGGAAAAGGCCGTCTCGTTCCACGCCTCGCCGGAGCGATAGGCGAGCGCATACACCTGGATGCCGAGCGGCCGCATGTTCCAGTTGGTGGCTGAGAAGGGGTACCCCGTCCAGTTGTTCCAGAAGGTGCTGCCCGGCAGGACGGTGCGCTTGACCTTGAAACCCGCGTCTCGCATCTGGGCCGCCACCGCGTCACAGGAGTTGCGGATCCAGTCGTCGTCGATGGAGATGAGGTCGAGCTCGGTGTCGGCATGGCCCGCCTCGGTCAGCATCTCCAGCGCGCGGTCCGGATCGCGCTCGACCGTCTGGAGCTCGGCGTATTCGGGATGGAGCGGGGCCACGTGGAAATTCTCCGCCGTCCGGCCCAGCCCCTGATAGCCGAGGTCGAGGATCGTCGAATTGTCCACCGCGAGCTGCACCGCGTTGCGCAGCATCTTGTTGTCGTAAGGCGGGACCCCGGTGTTCATCCGCACGCACAGCGTGTTGGCGGTGACGGCCTCGGACTTCTTCAGCCCCAGCGCGTCGAAGATCTCGACATAGCTCGCCGTCGTCTCGTAGCCGGTATGGATCTCGCCGCTCTCGTAGGCCGCGATCTCCGCCGAAGGGTCGGTGCCGTAGTCGATATACTCGATCCCGTCGAGATAGACCGGCCCGAACACGTCGTCGCCCCACCAGCCCCATTCGTCCTGGCGCTTGGACAACACCGCCCGCACGCCGATCTCGAACGCATCGAGCTGCCACGGCCCGGTGCCGAGCGGGTTCTTCGACAGGTCCGCGCCCGTCTCCTCGAAGCTGCGGTGCACGATGGTGGCGGGATAGTCGGAGAAGTTCGGGATGATGGTGATGTCGGGCTTGGGCAGCTTGAGCCGGATCGTATGCTCGTCCACCTTCTCGATGGCGCCGTCGATGGCGCCGAAGGTATCGCGGGTCTGTTCCTCCTGAACGACGGTGCCGTCGTCCTTGGTCACGTCGCCGACGTAGGTCTCCTCGCCCTTCTTCTCGATGATCGTGGCCATCCGCGCGGCCATCGAATTGCCCGGCACGTGCTTCTCGCACCAGCGGTTGAGGTTGAAGATCACGTCGTCGGCGATGAAGTCGTCGCCGTTCATCCACTTCACGCCCTGGCGCAGGTTCAGCAGGTATTCGGTCGCGTCCTCATTGACTTCCCAGCTCTCCAGCAGCCACGGCTGGAAGGTGAAATCCGACGTGTAGCGCACGAGGTATTCGCAGAAGCCGCGCGCGACGTTGCCCATCTCCGACCAGTCGAAGATCCGCGGATCGTCGACCCGCTGCACCGACATCGACACCTTGAGCACGCCGCCGGGCGTTCCCTCCTGCGTCTGCGCCCGTGCCGGGCGGGGGAGGCCCGCGAGCCCGAAGGCCGCCGCCGATGTCACCCCGAGCGCCGTGGCGGTCGCCAGGAACTCGCGCCGGTCGAGCTTGCCCGCCCGGCAGTCGCGCGCGAGCCGCGCCACCGCCGGATGCATCGGCTTGCCGTTGATCGTCTTTCTCGTCATCGTAGTCTCCCTGTGCTCTTGTCCGCGGCTTTCCGTCATTGCAGGCCGAATTCATCCGCGCGTCAACCATTCATCTTGCGGCCCCAGCCCGCGTCGCGCTTTTGTGCAGCCGCCGCGAAGGGGGAGCGTGCGCTCACGGCAGCTTTACCGGATAATGGAGATTATGTTTAGAAAATCCGAGGCGCCGTGCGCCCCCTGATCCTTGCGGGACCCACAGCCAGCGGAAAGTCCCGGCTGGCGCTCGACCTCGCGCTGCGCGACGGCGGCTGCATCGTCAACGCCGACGCGCTCCAGGTCTATCGCTGCTGGCGCGTGCTGACCGCACGTCCCGACGCCGACGACACCGCGCGCGTGCCGCATGCGCTCTACGGTCATGTCGATTGCGCCCGCGGCTATTCCGTCGGCGCCTGGCTCGCCGACGTCGCGGCCGCGCTGGCCGATGCGCGCGCCCGGGGTCTGCGGCCCATCGTCGTCGGTGGCAGCGGCCTCTATCTGACCGCGCTGACCGAGGGTCTGGCCGAGGTCCCGCCGGTCTCCGCCGACTGGCGCGCCGCCTCGCAGGCGCTGATCGAGGCCGGAAGGCTCGACCGCCTGATCGCCGACCTCGGCCGCGACGATCCGCAGACGCTGGCGCGGCTCGACCTGCGCAACCCCCGGCGCGTCCAGCGCGCCTGGGAGGTGCTCCACGCCACCGGTTGCGGACTCGCGTCCTGGCAGGACCGGCCGCAGCCGGCGCTGCTGCCGCGCGACAAGGTCGACTGTGTGGTTCTTGAGATAGAAAAACCTAGTCTTCTTAAGAGGATAGAGTGCCGTTTTGAGAAGATGCTCGAGAACGGAGCCCTGCAGGAAGTCGCGACCTTCGAGGCGGCGAGCTACGATCCCGCGCTTCCCGCCGCCCAGGCGCTCGGCCGCGCCGAGCTTGCAGAACATCTCGCCGGCCGCCTGAGCCTGGAGGCCGCCGCCGCGCAGGCCGTGATCGCGACCCGGCGCTACGCCAAGCGCCAGCGAAGCTGGTTCCGCAATCGGATGCCGGACTGGCGCCGGATCGACGCGAGCGGCCAAACTCCTAACAAGTTGTAAAAACGACCAAAATTATCTAATGATTTCAATGGCCGTCATGCGCTTTCACAGTGAAAGCCCGCGATTTTTCACCGAGCTTGCCCCCGCTCACAGCGTCCGGTAAGCGCTCCGGTCGCGGTCCGACCAGCGCACCGCCACACGGTAGCCCTCGTCGGTCTGGACCTCGTCCTTGACCAGCTTGCGGTCGAAGAGCCAGGCCCGCTCGCGCCCCTGATCGAAGCCGAGCGTCAGCGTCTCCTCGTGCACCGGCTCGGCGAGCTCGCCCGCGACCGCCTCCACCAGCGCCTCCACCCCCTGCCCGGTCCGCGCCGAGATCGCCACGACCCGCGGCGTCCTCGCCGCGATCTGGGTCAGCGCCTCCGCCGCCTCGGGCGCCACCGCGTCCAGCTTGTTCCAGACCTCGATCATCCGCCGCTGCGCCTCCTGGTCGAGCCCCAGCTCGCCCAGGATCGACCGCACGTTCTCCGCCTGCGCCTCGCTGTCGGGATGGGCGATGTCGCGCACGTGCAGGATCAGATCCGCATCCAGCACCTCCTCGAGCGTCGCGCGGAACGCCGCGACGAGCTGCGTCGGCAGGTCCGAGATGAACCCGACCGTGTCCGACAGGATCGCGCGCCTGCCTCCCGGCAGCTCCACGGCCCGCATCGTCGGATCGAGCGTCGCAAACAGCATGTCGCGCGCCAGCACCCCCGCGCCGGTCAGCCGATTGAAGAGCGTCGATTTGCCGGCGTTGGTATAGCCCACCAGTGCCACCACCGGTGCCGCGAGCCGCTTGCGCGCCGCCCGGTGCTGGCCACGGGTCCGCACGACCTTGTCGAGGCTCGCGCGGATGCGCCCGATCCGCTCCTTGAGCGCCCGGCGGTCCGCCTCGATCTGCGTCTCGCCGGGGCCGCCGAGAAAGCCCGTGCCGCCGCGCTGGCGCTCGAGGTGGGTCCAGCTGCGCACCAGCCGCGAGCGCTGGTAGTCGAGATGCGCGAGTTCGACCTGGAGCACGCCCTCGCGCGTCTGCGCCCGGTCGCCGAAGATCTCGAGGATGAGCCCGGTCCGGTCGAGCACCTTCGCCTTCCAGGCCCGCTCGAGATTGCGCTGCTGGACCGGCGACAGCGTGGTATCCACCACCACGAGCCCCGCCTCGAGCCCCGCGATCGTCTCGGCCAGTTCCGCCACCTTGCCCGAGCCGAAGAGCGTCCCCGCGCGGGTGCGGGCGAGGCGCACGACCTCGGCCCCCGCCACGTCGAGGTCGAGCGCCTCCGCGAGGCTCACCGCCTCGGCGAGCGCATCCTCGGGCGCGCGCGCGGCCACGCCCTGCACCCGCTGGGGATGCAGGACCAGCGCGCGCATCCGGGTCGCTGGATCAGCTATCTTCGGCCTCGTAGAGCGTGATCGGCTGCGACGGCATCACCGTCGAGATCGCGTGCTTGTAGACCAGCTGCGACTGGCCGTCGCGGCGGAGCAGCACGCAGAAATTGTCGAACCAGGTGATGACACCCTGGAGCTTCACCCCGTTCATCAGGAAGATCGTGACCGGGACCTTCGCCTTGCGCACGTTGTTGAGGAAGGCGTCCTGGAGATTCTGTTTGTCGGCAGCCATTTTTGTCAGCCTTGAGTTTTATGAGGGTCACCGGGATCGGTGACCTCTGTTCTCGTTGAAGTCATCGCAAGCCCACAGTATGGGCCGGCGGCCGGGGCTTTTCCAGAGCGCGGGTGCGAAATTCGAGCGGCGTCCGCGCCCCTCGGCTCATTGCCGCCAGTAGGTAGGGTTGAACAGCGCGATGATCACCAGCGCCTCCATCCGCCCGACGATCATCGCGAAGCACAGGATCACCCGCGCCGACATCGGCAGGTCGGCATAGCTCAGCCCCTCGCCGAGCGTCGCGATCGCGGGTCCCGTCGTCGTCAGCCCCGCCACGGCCAGCGCGAGGCTCGGCTCGAATCCGAGGCCGGTCGCCGACAGCGCGATCATCACCAGTGCCAGCGCGATCAGAAACAGCATCAGGAACACGAACGCCACCCGCGCCCCGCCCTCGGCGATCAGCCGCTCGCCCTTGCCGCGTCGGCCGATGCTCGAGGGATGGACCAGCACGTCGAGCTCGCGCAGCCCGTGCAGATAGAGCGCATAGAG
This sequence comes from Rhodobacterales bacterium, assembly GCA_038214855.1. Lineage (GTDB taxonomy): Bacteria > Pseudomonadota > Alphaproteobacteria > Rhodobacterales > Rhodobacteraceae > Amaricoccus. Next base: position 6,739 of record JBBQRM010000021.1, read on the forward strand.
CCGCAGGAGCTTCACGCCACCCGCGGTCGTCGCGATCCCCCCGCCCATCACCGCGACCCCGAGCAGGATCGTCCCCGGCGCCGGCAGGTCGGACCACAGCTGCATCGTCAACCAGTCCCGACTCTCGAACCCGGTGGTCGTCAGAAAGGAGAGCACGGTGAACAGGCTCCCCCAGATCGCGCGCCCGGCCTGGATCAGATTGTCCTGGCGGTCGATCTCGGAGGCGCCGATGAAGCTGCGCAGGAACAGGAGCAGCGTTACACCGAGCACCGAGATCAGCATCAGCTGGATCTGCGGGTCGCGCAGGCCGGGCAGGCGGCGGCGCAGCTCGATGCGGATGCCCCGGTGCGACACCGCCAGGAGCAGGAACAGCGCCATCGCCGCCTCGCCGGCAAAGCCGGACTGGGCGCCCGCCAGCCCGCCCACGGGCGAGATGCCGCTGGTCGCGAGCACCGCCATCGCGTGGCTGACCGCGACCAGCGGCCGGTCCCCCGCCAGGAGCAGCAGCACCGCCAGCGCACCGGTGAAGGCGACATAGATCGGCGCGATCAGCCGGGTGAAGCGCAGGATGCGCCGGGTCGCGTCCTCGATCGTGCCGCCGCGACGGTCGTGGAAGCGGCCCTCGGTGTCCTGCCCGATCTCGAAGCCGCCGAGATTGAGCGGGGCGAGGATCGAGAAGGCGGCGACCAGGATCATCAGGCCGCCCGACCAGCCGACGAGCGCGCGCCACAGATGCACCGGATCGGCGAGCAGCCTCGGCCGGTCGAAGAGCGTGGCGCCGGTCGTCGTCAGGCACGACAGCATCTCGAAATACGCCCCGCCCCAGCCGATCGTCGGCACCGCCACCTCGAGAGGAGCCGCCAGCATCAGCGGCATGAGCAGATAGGTGAGCAGCAGCGTCAGCAGGTGATAGCGCGCCACCTGCCGCGGCCGACGGTTCATCAGCGCGAGGCCGAGGATCGTGCCGAGGATCGCGAAGAACACGCCGTGATAGAGGAAGATGCGCGCGAGCGGCCAGTTTCGCAGCACGGCTGCGTGGATCGCCGGCACCAGCATCAGCGCCGCCGCGATGAGCACCAGGATGATGATGGCGGGAAAGCCGCGCAGAAACCGCATCGGCTCAGAAGAAGTCCAGGCCGACCTGGAACAGCCGCTCGACCTCCTGCACGCAGCCGCGCATCGCAAAGATCGTCAGCACGTCACCTTCGGCGAGCCGCGTGTCGCCGCGCGGCACGATCACCTGGTCGCCCTTGCGGATCAGCCCGATCAGCGCCGTCTCCGGCAGGTCGGCGTCGCGCACCGTCTTGCCCGCGACCGCCGAGGTGCCGAGCACCTGGGCCTCGATGATCTCGGCCTCGCCGTCGCCCACCGAATAGACCGCGCGGATGCGCCCGTGCCGGACGTAGCGCAGGATCGAGGAGACCGTGGTCGAGCGCGGGTTGACGTAGGCGTCGATCCCCATCGGTCCGATCAGCCCGATCAGCGAGGCGTCGTTCACCAGCGCCACCACCAGTTTTGCACCTTCCGTCTTGGCGCGCACGCAGGTCAGGATGTTGGTCTTGTCGTCGTCGGTCAGCGCCAGAACCGCATCCATGTTCGCGACATTCGCCTCCGCGAGCAGATCGAGGTCGAGCCCGTCGCCGTTGAGCACCACCGTGCGTTTCAGCGCATCGGCCGCGAACTCGGCGCGGGTGCGGTTCTTCTCGATGATCTTGAGGCGGACCTTGCGCCCGTCGGCCTCGAGCTTCTGGGCGACGTGCAGGCCGATGTTGCCGGCGCCGACAATCAGCGTGCGCTCGACCGGCAGATGGCTCTTGCCGAAGACCTCCATCACACGGCTCACGTCCTCGGTGGCGGTCAGGATGTAGCACTGGTCCTCGGCATAGAGCTGGTCGCTCGCCTCGGGCACGAACAGCCGCTCGCCACGCCGCACGCCGACCACGACCGCACGCAGCGTCGAGAACAGCTCCGAGAGCTGGCGCAGCGGCGTGTTCAGCACCGCGCATGCACCGGTGAGCGAGATGCCGATCAGCTGCGCGCGCCCGTCGAGGAAGCTCTCGGTGTCGAAGGCCGCAGGTGCCGCCAGCCGCTGCATCACCGCCTCGGCGACGGCGTATTCCGGCGAGATCACCACGTCGATCGGCAGGTGGTCGCGGCGGTAGAGATCGGAGTAGATCGCATCGAGATAGGCCTGCGCGCGCAGCCGGGCGATCTTGCGCGGCACCGAAAAGATCGAATGCGCGACCTGGCAGACGACCATGTTCACCTCGTCGGACTGCGTCGCGGCGATTACCATGTCCGCGTCGCGCGCTCCGGCGCGCTCCAGCACGTCGGGGTGCGAGGCAAAGCCCGTGATCCCGGTCACGTCGTAGCTGTCGGTGATCCGCCGGATCAGCGAGGGGTTGCTGTCGACGACGGTCACGCGGTTGGTGCTCTCGTCGCGCGCGAGATGGCGGGCGATCTGGCCGCCGACCTGGCCGGCGCCGCAGATGATGATCTTCATGCGCCCGCGCCCGCGCCTGCCTCAGACAAAGTCGCTCGCCTCCTCGGTGCGCAGGCCGCGCCCGGCCGAGATCACGTTCAGCGACTTCAGCTTGCGATGCAAGGCCGAGCGCTCCATGCCGACGAAGCTCGCGGTTCGCGAGATGTTGCCGCCGAAGCGGTTGATCTGGGTCACGAGGTATTCGCGCTCGAACATCTCGCGCGCCTCGCGCAGCGCCAGCCCCGCGAAGGCCGCACCGAGCGGCGCGCCCGCGGCGCTGCCGTTGGCGGCGAGCTCGGTGATCACCTCCTCGGGCTCGATCGGCCCCTGCCCCGCGCCCAGGATCAGGGCCCGCTCCAGCGTGTTGCGCAGCTGGCGCACGTTGCCCGGCCAGCGCAGGGTCTGGAGCTGTGCCTCGGCCTCGGGCGACAGGCAGCGGGAGGCGAGCCCCTGGGCGGCGGAGAGTTCCTCGAGGAAGTGCCGCGCCAGCTCGGGGATGTCCTCGCGCCGCGCCTCGAGCCCGGGGACCGCCACCGGCACGACGTTGAGCCGGTGATAGAGCTCGGTACGGAACCGCCCCGCCGCGACCTCCTGGGCAAGGTTGCGCGTCGTCGCCGAGATCACGCGGACATCGACGCGCACCGTGTCGCCGCCGCCCACGCGCTGAAAGCTCTGGTCGACGAGCACGCGCAGGATCTTCGACTGCGTGCCCGGCGGCATGTCCGCCACCTCGTCGAAGAAGAGCACGCCGGTGTTGGCGCGCTCGAGGAGCCCCGGCTCGACCCCGCGCTCGGCACTGTCGCGGCCGAACAGCACTTCCTCCATCTGGTCGGGACCGATCGCGGCGGAGTTGACGGTGACGAACGGCGCATGCGCCCGGTCCGACAGGCGGTGGATCGCGCGCGCCGCCACCTCCTTGCCGGCGCCGGCGGGGCCGGCAAGCATCACCCGGCTGTTGGTGCGCGCGACCTTCTCGATCTGGCTCCGGAGCTGCCGGAAGGCCGGGCTCGAGCCGATCATCGCCTGGCCCGCCGCCTCGCGCCCGCGCAGCGCCGCGTTCTCGCGCCGCAGGCGCGAGGTCTCGAGCGCGCGGCCGACCACCACCAGAAGCTGGTCGATGTTGAAGGGCTTCTCGATGAAGTCGTAGGCCCCCTGCTTGATCGCGGCCACCGCGATCTCGATGTTGCCGTGCCCCGAGATGATCACCACGGGTACCTCGGGATTGTCGCGGCGCACCCGCTTGAGGATGTCGATCCCGTCGAGCCGGCTGTCCTTGAGCCAGATGTCGAGCACGATCAGGTCGGGGGCGACCTTGTTGATCTCGCCGAGCGCGGTGTCGCTGTCCCAGGCCAGGCGCACGCCGTGGCCCTCGTCGGTAAGGATGTCGCCGATCAGCGCACGGATGTCGCGCTCGTCGTCGACCACCAGAATGTCGGTCATCAGCTGCTCTCTCTCAGTTTCTTGCTTATCTCGGTCTTCTCGTTCTTTTCCCACTCCCGCTCCGGCAGCGCCTGCGGCAGCACGATCCGCGCCCGCGCGCCCGCATGCGCACCGCCCTCGAAGACCGGCGCGGGTGCGAGATCGAGCGTGCCCTCGTGCTCCTCGACGATCTTCTTGACGATGGACAGGCCGAGGCCGGTGCCCTTCTCGCGGTTGGTCACGTAAGGCTCGAACAGCCGCTGCGGCTGGTCGGGCAGGCCCGCGCCGTTGTCCTCGATGTCGATGGCGAGCGTCTCGGCGTCGGTGGCGAGGCGCACCCGGATCTCCCCGGGCGCCGCGGCCTGGGTCCCGGCCTCGGTCTCTGGCCGCGCGTCGATCGCCTCCGCCGCGTTCTTCAGAAGGTTGGTGAGCGCCTGGTTGATCATCGTGGGATCGAGATGCGCCAGCACCGCGTGATCGGGCAGGTCGAGCGCATAGCGGATGTCGGGCCGCGCGCTCTCCTGCAAGAACACCGCCTCGGCGAGCAGCTTGCCCAGATCGAGCGACCGTCGGTCGGGGGCGGGCATCCGCGCGAACTTCGAGAACTCGTCGACGATGCGCCGAAGGTCGTTGGTCTGGCGCACGATCACGTCGGCATATTGCTCGAGTGCTGCGCGCTGGTCGCCGACCATCGGCCCGAACTTGCGCCTGAGCCGCTCGGCGGACAGCTGGATCGGGGTGAGCGGGTTCTTCACCTCGTGCGCGATGCGCCGCGCGACGTCGCCCCAGGCGGCCATGCGCTGGGCCAGGACCAGCTCGGTCACGTCGTCAAAGGACAGCACGTAGCCCTCGAGCGCCCCCTCCCCCGACTGCCGCGCCGCCAGCCGCACCAGCACGTCGCGCTCGCGGCCGCGGCGGCGCAGCCGCACCTCGACTTGTGCGGCACCGTTGCGCCGGGCCTCGAGCCGCGCGAAGAGCGGCGCGAACTCCGGCACCGCCTCCGGCAGCGGCCGGCCGATCGCGGCGTCGCGGTCGAGCTCGAGCAGCGCCGCCGCCGCGGCGTTGAGCACTTCGATGCGCCCTGCGCCGTCGAGACCGATCACGCCCGCGCTCACCCCGCTCAGCACCGAATCGAACAGCCGCCGCCGCCGCTCGGTCTCGCTGTTGGCCGCGATCAGCGCGTCGCGCTGGCCCTTCACCTGCCGGGTCATCTCGTTGAAGGTCCGGCCCAGCAGCGCTATCTCGTCCTCGCCGTCGTCCTCGCGCACCCGCGCGTCCAGATCACCGCGCCCGACCCGCTCGGCGGCTGCCGCGAGCTTGCCCACCGGGCGCGACAGCCGCTCGGCGAACCACAGCCCCGTCCAGATCGCGGCGAGGATCACCACGAGCGCGAAGCCGAGATAGATCAGCGCGAACTCGAACAGCAACCGCCCGCGATCGCTCTCGAGCTGCTGATAGAGCGAGACCGTCTCCTTGGTCTCGTCGAGCAGGCTGAGGATCTTGCCGTCGACCTCGCGGCTGACGTAGAGAAAGTGGTCGGCGAAGCCGCGGAGCTCGAGCAGCGCGCGGAACTCGTTCGCCTCCCAGTCCTCGATCACCACCGTCTCGCCGGCGCGCGCGCGGGCGATCGCGTCGGGGGGCGGCGCGTTGAAGTCGAAGAGATAGCTCCGCTCGCCGCGCGCCCTGAGACCCCCGTCGCCGTCGATCACATAGGCCCTCGGCAGCGCCCGCTGCATCTGGAGCTGGCCGCGCGTCAGCAGCTCGCGCAGCTGGCCGCCCGAGAGCAGCGGGAACCGCTCCTTCTGCTCGCTCAGGAAATCACCCAGAAGCGCCGCATCGGCCTGCAGCGTCACCCGGTGCTCGTCCTCGTACGCCTGCGCCGCGGCGAGGGAATTCGCCACCACGTTGCGCACCCGGTCCGAAAACCAGCCCTCGAGCCCGAAGTTCAGCGTGATCGTGGCGAAGATCGCCACCAGGATCGTCGGAATGAGCGCGATCGCAGTGAAGAACCGCACCAGCCGCAGGTGCAACTTGGAACCCGCCGAGCGCCGCCTGCGCGCTGCCACCATCTCCGCCACCCGCCGCGCCACGAAGGTCGCGACGATCATCGCGTAGACGAAGTCCGCGAGCAGCACCAGGCGCAGGGCGCCGCCGCCCTTCAGCCACATCGTTTCGCCGAGCACCGCCATCGTCAGCACGGCGAGGACCGGCCCGAGCGCGACCAACTCCCAGAAGCTGCCGACGCGCACCGCACGGCGCTCGCGCCAGCGCGCCAGACGGCGTCCGGCAAGGGTCAGGGCCTGGGTGCGCATTCTGTGACGCGGATGCTCGATGCCTCGGATCAGCCGCGCTTGACGCGCGCGACTGTGACATTCCTACATCATTCTCTTGCCACGTGTCACCCGAATGTCGAGGTCGCGGATCTTCTTGCGCAGGGTATTGCGGTTGATGCCCAACAATTCCGCCGTGCGCACCTGGTTGCCGCGGGTTGCCGACAGCGACAGCGCGATCAGTGGCAGCTCCATCTCCTTGAGGATGCGGTCGTAGAGCCCGTCCGGCGGCAGGCTGTCGCCGTGCATGTCGAAGTATCGCCGCAGGTGCGCCTCGATCGCATGGGCGAGCTTCTGCGGTGGTGCTGCCTGCGGGCTGGTCGCCGAACTCGGCCGCGCCGTCAGCTCCTGGGTGACCACCGCGCCCGAGATCACCTCGTCGGGACAGAGCACGCAGAGCCGGCGCATCAGGTTCTCGAGCTCGCGCACGTTGCCCGACCAGTCCTGCTTCTTGAGCGTGTCGAGCGCCTCCCTCGAAATCGTCTTGCGCGGCAGCCCCTCGCCCTCGGCCCGGCGCAAAAAGGCGCGCGCGAGATCGGGCACGTCGTCAAGCCGCTCGCGCAGGGGCGGCAGGCGGATCGGCACGACGTTGAGCCGATAGAACAGGTCCTCGCGGAAGCGCCCCTCGTGGATCAGCCCGCGCAGGTCCTGGTGCGTCGCCGCCACGATCCGCACGTTGGCGCTCTGGACCTCGCGTCCGCCGACGCGGGTGAACTCCCCCTCCTGGAGCACGCGCAGCAGCCGCGTCTGCGCGTCGAGCGGCATGTCCCCGACCTCGTCGAGGAACAGCGTCCCACCGCGCGCCTGCTCGAACTTGCCCGCGACCGCGCGTTCGGCTCCGGGAAAGGCCCCCTTCTCGTGCCCGAAGAGTTCGCTCTCGATCAGCTCGCGCGGGATTGCCGCCATGCTGATCGCGACGAACGGCCCGGCCTTGCGCAGCCCGAAATTGTGCAACGCGCGGGCCACGAGCTCTTTCCCGGTGCCGCTCTCGCCGGTGATCATCACGCCCAGATCGGTGTTCATCAGCCGCGCGAGGATGCGGTAGACCTCCTGCATCGCCGGCGAGCGGCCGATGAGCGGCAGGTTGTCCTCGCGCGCCGGCTCCTCCTCCGGGGCACGGGGCGAGCCTCCGCGCCTGTTGAGCGCCTTGCCGACCTGCGCCAGCACCTCCTTCAGGTCGAACGGCTTGGGCAGATATTCGTAGGCCCCGACCTCGGCCGCCCGGATCGCCGTCATCACCGTGTTCTGCGCGCTCATCACGATCACCGGCAGCTCGGGACGACGCTTGCGGATCGCGGGCAGCAGGTCGAGCGCGTCGCCGTCGGGCAGCATCACGTCGGTGACCACCACGTCGCCCTCGCCCTCCTCGATCCAGCGCCACAGCGTCGAGGTGGTCCCCGTCGCGCGGACCCGGCAGCCGGCGCGGGTCAGCGCCTGCGCGAGCACCGTGCGGATGGTGCGGTCGTCGTCCGCCACCAGGATCGTGCCGTCCATGTCTCAGCCCCCCGCCCAGCCGAACTCCGGCTCGCCCGCGCCCGGCGCGTCCTCGTCCGGCGTCGCGCCTCGCCAGACCGGCAGCCGCACCCGGAACAGCGTGCGCCCCGGGTGGCTGTCGCATTCCACCACGCCGCCGTGGTCGGCGATGAACTTCGAGACCAGCGACAGGCCGAGACCGCTGCCGTTGACCTTGGAGCTGACGAAAGGCTCGAAGATGTCGTGGATCAGCGTCTCGGGGATGCCCGGCCCGTTGTCGGCGATGGTGATCACCAGCGGCAGGCTCTCGCTCCGGCCCCCGGCCTGGGTCAGCTTCACCCCCGCCGAATAGGCGGTGGCGAGTGCGATGGTCCCGCCCACCTTCGGTGCTGCCTCCGCGGCGTTCTTCAGCAGGTTCTGGAACACCTGCAGCAGCTGGTCGGGATCGCCCGCGGTCGGCGGCAGCGACGGGTCGTAATCCTCGGTGAAGCGCACATGCGCGGCAAAGCCCGCCTTGGACGATCTGAGCGCCCGGTCGAGCACGTCGTGCACGTTCACCGGCCGCCGCTGCGCGGGGCGCAGGTCGCCGAACTGCTCGACCCGGTCCACCAGCTTGCCGATCCGCTCTGCCTCGGCCCGGATCAGCCCGGTCAGCTCGCGGTCCGCATCGCCCAGCCCCATCTCCAGCAGCTGTGCCGCCCCCGAGATGCCGGCGAGCGGGTTCCTGATCTCGTGCGCGAGCATCGCGGCCATGCCGGTGACCGAGCGCGCGGCCGAGCGGTGGCTGAGGCTGCGGTCCATCCGCTCGGCCATGCCCTGCGGATGCATCAGCAGCAGGATCTCGCCCGATCCGTCCTGGAGCGGCGCTGCGTGGATGTTCTGCGCCCGCGGCGGCTGGTCG
>JBBQRM010000022.1:0-15093 GCA_038214855.1 Rhodobacterales bacterium
GAGCATCTCGGTCGCGAGGATCTCGCGGACGCCGCCCTTGAGGGTGAGCCTGCCGTCGCCGGTGCGCGACCAGGGGGTGGTGCCCGAGCCCTTGGTGCCGAGGTCGAGCAGGCGGTGGTCCGAGAGGTCGCGGATCTGGGCGAAGAGGAAACCGCGGCCGTCGCCGATGTCGGGGTTGTAGGCGCGAAACTGGTGGCCGTGGTAGCGCAGGGCCAGCGGCTCGGGCAGGCTGCCGGGCAGCGGCTCGAACCGGGCGAAGCGGGCGATCCATTCGGCGTCGGTCAGGCCGCCGAGGCCGACCCGCTCCGCCCAGCGATCGTTGCGGAAGCGGAGCTCGGTTCGGGGGAAGTCGGCCGGGCGGACAGGGTCGTAGAAGGCCGGGCCGAGGGCCTCGTGGATGCGTTCGGGGCGGGGTTCGGCGGGCATGGAGGGCTCAGTGGCGGCGGGAGGAGGGGTTGTCAACGCCGCGGTCGGGGGTGCTCAAGGTTGCTCAAGGTTGAGCAAATCCATAACATTCTGTTTTTGAACGGTGTTTTACCTGCCGTTAACCACCTGGAAAGGATTTGCGGGGGGCTGGCGGACTGAAGGCGGCGGGCTATCATCCGGGGGACGGCGGAGGAGGTGGCGATGCGGCAGGATGCGGAGCGCTGGCATGTGGACCCGATGGCGGCGCGGCGGAGGCGGCGGCCGAACGCCTATGCCGTGGGGCCGGCGTCGGGTCCGGGCGACTTCGATGCGGCCGCGCCGGAATACGATCTGGATGCCGCGTCTCTGGGACAGGCCTTCGATGCGGTGGCGATGGCCGAGCCGCGGGTCCGGCGGATCGCCGGCGCACCCGGCGACCCCTGGGTGAGCTACGAGCAGCGGAGCCGGTTCCTGCGGTTTCCCGACTACGTGTCGGTGCGGTTCCTCGACCTGGGCGAAGGACGCGCGACGCTCGCGGTGCTGTCGCGGTCGCGCTTCGGCTATTCTGATCTGGGCGTCAACCGCCAGCGGGTCGAGAAATGGCTTGCGGGGCTTGCGGCTTTCGCGCGATAGCGGCGCTTCCCCGCCAGAGGCCGTAGCCCGATGCTCCCGCCCGAGAAGCTCGACCAGATCCGCGCGCGCTTCGAATTCGTCGAGGCGCGGCTCGCCGCGGGTCCGGGGCCGAGCGAGCTCGCGGGTCTCGGGCGCGAATACGCCGAGCTGAAGCCCGTGGTCGAGCAGATCGCGGCCTATCGCGGGCTGGAGGCCGAACGCGTCGAGGCCGAGCGGCTGCTCGCCGACCCGGAGATGCGCGGGCTCGCCGAGGAGGAGCTCGTGCGCCTGCGCGCGGCGCTGCCGGAGGCGGAACGCGCGCTCGCGCTGGCGCTCGTGCCGCGCGATGCGGCGGATGCGCGGCCGGCGATCCTGGAGATCCGCGCGGGCACCGGGGGCGAGGAGGCGGCGCTCTTCGCGGCCGATCTGGCGCGGATGTACCAGCGGCTCGCCGAGGCGCGCGGCTGGCGCTGGGAGGTGGTGTCGGAGACGCCCACCGAACTTGGCGGCTACCGCGAGCTGATCGCGCATCTAAGCGGGCAGGACGTGTTCGCGCAGCTGAAGTTCGAGTCCGGCGTGCACCGGGTGCAGCGCGTGCCTGCGACCGAGAGCGGCGGGCGCATCCACACCTCGGCCGCCACCGTCGCAGTGCTGCCCGAGGCCGAGGAGGTCGACATCGACATCGCGCCGTCGGACCTGCGCATCGACACGATGCGGGCCTCGGGCGCGGGCGGGCAGCACGTGAACACCACCGACAGCGCGGTCAGGATCACGCATCTGCCGACCGGCATCGTCGTGACCAGTTCGGAGAAGTCCCAGCATCAGAACCGGGCCCGGGCGCTGGCGGTGCTGCGCGCCAAGCTCTACGATCTGGAGCGGCAGAAGCGCGACGCGGCGCGGGCCTCGTCGCGCCGCGGGCAGGTGGGGTCGGGCGACCGGTCGGAGCGCATCCGTACGTACAATTTCCCGCAAGGGCGGCTGACCGACCACCGGATCGGGCTCACGCTCTACAAGCTCGACCAGGTGATGGAGGGCGATCTGGACGAGGTGATCGCAGCCCTCGTCACCGCCGATCAGGCCGACCGGCTGGCCGATCTGGAGGCATGATGCCGGCTCCGCTCGGTCGCATGCTGCGCGCATCTTCATGTGATTTGTGCGGTGGGCGGCGTAGAATTTTGAGAAATACGGGGCTATTTTTGCAAGGTGCCGCATTTCTGGTTTCTTCTCGTGTGAGGCGACACGTTTCCACCCTCCCGACCGATTTGACCGTCGACAAATCGGTCCGCGCCTGCCTGCCCGTGGGCAGGCGCGATTCCGCGCCCGCCCCAGTCAGGCGCGGACCGATTGTGAGCCTCGGTCCAGGCTGCGCCCCCCTCGCCCTGCGCCGGTGGCTCCGGGCGACGGACCGGGCGAGGCTCCACAGGAGCCTCGCTCATCCGATCCGGGCAACGCGGCTCCGCACCGATCAGCCGGAGGTCGCATGACGCGCCAGGAAAACGCACCCGCGCGTGTGCAGATCGAATATCGTGCGTGTACGGCGCGTCGCGCAAGCGCCGCTACTCCGAACGTCCGAGCCGGAGCCGGCGACGCTACCGATCGAGCGGAGCCCGTGTGACCTTGGTCGGGGCGGCGCTTGCGGCGGCGGCAGCGGAGCTGCGAGCCGCCGGCGTGGCCGATCCGGCGACCGATGCGCGGCGGCTGATGGCGGCGGCGCTCGGGGTGGCTCCCGCGCGGCTGACGCTGGTCGTGCGGGAGCGGCTGGAGGCTGCGCAGGCGGCGGAATTCGCGCGGATGCTGGCGGCGCGGGCGCGGCGCCAGCCGGTCGCGCAGATCCTCGGGCGCCGGGTCTTCTGGGGGCGCGACTTCATCGTGACGCCCGACGTGCTCGACCCGCGGCCCGAGACCGAGACGCTGGTCGCGCGCGCGCTCGACGGCTCGCCGCCCGCGCGGCTTCTCGACCTGGGCACCGGCAGCGGGGTGCTGCTGGTGAGCCTGCTGTGCGAATGGCCCCGGGCGCGGGGGACGGGCTGCGACGTGAGCGAGGCGGCGCTCGCGGTCGCGGCGCGGAACGCGGCGGCGCACGGGGTGGCGGCGCGGGCGACGCTCAAGCTCGCGGACTGGGGGGAGGGGATCGCGGGCGGCTTCGATGTCGTCGTGTGCAACCCGCCCTACATCGCTGCGGCAGAGCTCGCTTGTCTCGCGCCGGACGTGCGCGACTGGGAGCCGCACGCGGCGCTGAGCCCGGGCCCGACGGGGCTCGAGAGCTATGCCGCCATCGCCGCGCGTCTGCCCTCGCTGCTGGCGCCGGTGGGGCGGGCGCTGTTCGAGATCGGCGAGGGGCAGGCGGGGGCGGTCACGGCTATATTCGCGGCCGTGGGCTTCGGCGGGGCGTCGGTGCATCGCGATTTCGACGGGCGCGACCGGGTCGTCTGCCTCCGCCGGAGCGGATAACGGGGGTTTTCGGGGTTTTGGGCTTGTGTTTTGCGCGCGACGCGGTATAGGCTCGGATCGATCCGATATGAAGCGCATCACGCGACTGCGACGCGCGACGGATCCGAACAATGCACTGATGCATCGGGAAGACGGTTGATGCGCCGAGATCGGGCGCGTCCTGCCGGCGGCAAGTCCCACAAACCCGGCACAGCCATAACACGGCGGAAACGGCACGTATGAGACCTTCGAACAAGTCGCGGTCCAGAAACAAATCTGGCGGCAATTCCAACAACAACCAAAACCGGCAGCGGGTCGGCAACGTCATCAACCGCGTCTTCGAGAGCACGGGGCCGGAAGGCAAGGTCCGCGGCACGCCCCAGCAGATCATCGAGAAATACGTGGCGCTGGCGCGCGATGCGCAGGTCTCCAACGACCGGGTCGCCGCCGAGAGCTTCCAGCAGCACGCGGAGCATTACAGCCGTCTGCTCGGCGAGGCGCAGCGCCAGCAGATGGAGAGCCGCGGCGGCAACGACCGGGACGACGCGAACCGCGGCAACGACCGGGACGACGCGAACCGCGGCGACGACCAGCCCGAGTCGCAGCGGCAGGGCGACCAGCGCGACGACCAGTCCGACGCACCGCGCCAGTACGACCAGCAGCGCGGAGGTTACCAGCGCGACGGCTACCAGCGCGACGACGCGCGCCGCGGCGACGACCAGCCGGAGCAGCGGCGCCAGCCCGCGGTGCACGGCTCGGGGTCTGGCCTCGCCACGTTCGATCCCAGGGACGACGACGATCACCAGGGTCCGGTCGAGACCCCCGAAGGCGCACGGGCCGATGCTCCGCCGCGCCCGTCGCCCGCTCCGCGTCCGGATGCGCGGCCAGACCCGCAGGCGCACGAGCCCGAGCCGCGGCAGGGCGAGGCCGAGGCGGCGACCGTGGCCGCCCACGCCGCCGCCGGCTCGGACGAGGCGCCGGCCCCGGCGAAGCGGCCACGCACCCGCCGCAAGGCGCCTGTCCGCTCCGATGCCGAGACCGCCGAAGCAGCGAAATAGCCTCCGGCGGCGGGTGCGCTCGTCCCGCCGGAGCCGCTCCGGTCGGACGGACGTTCTACCCCCTCGCCGCCACCAGCCGGCTCAGGTGGCAGAAGGCTTCGAGCGAGACCTGTTCGGCGCGCTCGGTGGGCGGGATTCCGGCTTCTGCGAGCAGCGCCTCGAGGTCCGGTCCGAGCGGGCGCAGGCTCGCGCGCAGCATCTTGCGCCGCTGGCCGAAGGCGAGGGCGACCACCCGTTGCAGAACCGCGGGATCGGCGGGGAAGCGCGGAGCTTCGAGCCGGTCGAAATGGACGACGGCGCTGGTGACCTTGGGTGGCGGGGTGAAGGCCTGGGGTGGAATTTCAAAGGCGATCCGCGGGGTGCTGCGCCATTGCGCGAGGATCGAGAGCCGGCCGTAGGCCTTGCCGCCGGGCTGTGCGACGATGCGCTCGGCGACCTCGCGCTGGAACATCAGCGTGAGGCTCGTCCAGAACGGCGGCCATTCCGGCGGGGTGAGCCAGCGCACCAGGAGTTCGGTGCCGACGTTGTAGGGCAGGTTCGCCACGACCCGCACCGGTGGGGTCAGATGCGCGGCCGGGTCCAGGCGCAGCGCGTCGCCTTCGAGGATGGTCAGCCGGCCCGGCCAGGCGGCGGCGATCTGGGCGAGCGCCGGCAGGCAGCGGGCATCGCGCTCGATGGCGACCACGTAGCGCGCGCCCTCGGCGAGCAGCGCGCGGGTGAGGCCCCCGGGGCCGGGGCCGACCTCGAGCACGTCACAGGCGGTGAGGTCGCCGGCGCGGCGGGCGATCCGTGCTGTCAGGTTCAGGTCCATCAGGAAGTTCTGGCCCAGCGACCTGCGGGCGCTGAGGCCGTGTTCGGCGATGACCTCGCGCAGCGGCGGCAGGTCGTCGGGGGCGGGATCCTTCACGCGCTTTCACAGTAAAAGGATGCAGGCGTCCCTGAAATCATTGGACAATTTAGCACGAATTTACGAGTTGGCAAGGTTTTCACGCCGCTGGCGGCGGGTGGCGCCGAGCTCCGCGGCCATGCGGAGGGCGGCGATCAGGCTCGACGGATCGGCGCGGCCGAGCCCCGCGATGTCGTAGGCGGTGCCGTGGTCGGGCGAGGTGCGCACGAAGTCGAGGCCGAGCGTCACGTTGACGCCGCCGGCGAAGTCGAGCGTCTTGAGCGGGATCAGCGCCTGGTCGTGATACATGCAGACCGCGACATCGTAGGTCGCCCGTGCCGTCTCGTGAAAGAGCGTGTCGCCGGGATGCGGGCCGGTCACCCGCATCCCCTCGGCGGCAAGCCGCGCGAGGACCGGCAGCATCACCTGCGTTTCCTCGTGACCCATCGCGCCGCCTTCGCCGGCATGCGGGTTCAGGCCGGCGACCGCGAGGCGCGGCGCGGCGATGCCGAAATCGGCGATCAAGGCGGCGTGGGTGATGCGCAGCGTCTGTTCCAGCAGCGCTTCGGTCAACGCCTGCGGCACGCGGGAGAGGGGGATGTGGATCGTCACCGGCACCACCCGCAACACGGGTGCTGCGAGCATCATCACCGGCAGGGGCGCGCCGCTCAGATGCGCGAGGTACTCGGTGTGGCCGGGAAAGGCGAAGCCGGCGCCGTCCTGGAGCGCCTTCTTGTGGATCGGATTGGTGCAGAGGGCCGACGCCCGGCCTTCGCGCACCAGCGTAACGCCGCGGGCGATGATCTCGACGGTGGCGGCGGAATTGGCGGGATCGGGGCGGCCGGGCGGGGCCGGGCGCGGCAGCGGATGGTGCAGCACCGGCAGGCCCTGGGCCATCGCGCCCGCCGCCGCCTCCAGCGACTCGATCGGCACGACCGGGACGCGGGAGCTGCGGGCGAGGGCGCCGACGTGGTCGCGGTCGCCGATCAGGAAGAAGACGAGCTCGCTGCGCAGCGCCTCCCAGGCGCGGAGCGCGATCTCGCCGCCGATGCCCGACGGATCTCCGAGCGTCAGCGCGACGGGGCGCGTCATCGCCCGCGCGGCGCGACGCTGCGCCAGTGTGCGCTGCCGACAACGACCGAGCCGGACGCGCCGCGACGAGAGGAGGGCAGCGCCCGGCCCCCGGGGTGGGCGAGAAGCGCCCGCGTCGTGCGGAAGGCACGCCTCCGGCGTGACGGGGGGGCGGGTCGGGCGCTGCCCGACGTTGCCGCCGGGCGGGACGGCTGGACCGGGACGCGCACGGACGGGGTATCGGGTCGTGCGGTCATCGCCCGGTGATCAGCGCATCGCCGCGCAACTCCTGGAGGTAGCCCTCGCCGAAGCTGGTGATGCGCTGGGTGAAGAGCCGCTGGCGCAGGGCCTCGCGCGGGTTGTCGCCCTCCTCGGTCTCGCCCGGCGTGGCGGGCGGCTCCTCGCGGATGGCGAAGAGCTTGAGGATCGCGACGCCGCCGCCGATCGGCACCGGATCGGTCACGCCACCGGGTTCGAGCAGCAGCACCTCGGCGCGCAGCGGCGCGGGGAGCTGGGTCGCGGGGATCGGCGCGAGCCGCCCGCCCTGGGCCGCGGAATCGCTGCGGCTGTAGCGGCGGACGGCGGCGGTGAAGTCGGCGCCGGCGCGCAGCTCGCGCGACAGCCGCTCGGCGAAGGCCAAAGTCTCGGCCTCGCCGCGCTCGCCGAAGGGCAGCGCGATCTCGCCCAGTTCGAGCATCTCGCGCGGGGTGGTGGCCTCGAGCTCGAGGGTGATGTCGAGGTCGGGCTCGCCGGGCAGCGCCCGGTCGCGAAAGCGCCTGAGCAGCACCTCGCGCCAGACGAGCCCGGCCTCGACGAAATCGTCCATGCTCTGGCGGTCGATGCCGCGCGCATTGAGCACGCCGAGCACCGCGTCGATGTCGAGACCGCGGGCGGTGGCGAATTCCTCTAGCCCCGTCTGAAGCGCGCCCTCGGGCAGCTCGATCTCCAGCGCCTCGCTGGCCTGGAGCTTCAGCCGGTCGTCGATCAGCTGGTCGATCGCCGTCTCGCGCATGTCGCCGGTGGCGCCGAGCGCGTCCAGCAGCGCCATCCGCTGGTCGATGTCGTAATGCGTGATCACGCTATCGTTGACCGTCATCGCCGGCGAATAGGGGTTCTGCGCCGCCGCGCCGGGCAGCGCGAGGCCCGACAGTATCAGGCAGGCCAGCGTCAGGATCAGGTGCGCCATGCGCATGAGGCAAGCTCCAAGCCGCGAGTTCATGTGCCCCGTCCGGTGCAGACGCGCTCCGGCCAGTCCCGCGACCGCGATCCGCCCAGGCCGGCCAGGCGCACGCTGAAGCCGACCGAGGTCGCGGGCGGCACGTTAGACGATGAGGTGTAGCGGCGCGAGACCGAAAGGTCGACCTCGGCGCATTCGTTGCCGTAGGTGAGCGCCCCTCCCGTGCGGATGTTGCTCGAGGTGGTGGCGTCGTAGCGCCAGAGGCCGCTCAGCTCCCAGTTCGGGCGGAAGCGCCAGCGTGCGTCGAGGGCGAGCTCGCTCGTCTCGGGCTGCGCGCCGAGGATGCGGTTCGTGGCGTCGCGCGCCAGATAGACATAGGCCGCGTTCAGCGCGCCCCTCGGCCCGGCATAGGCCACCGTCAGCTCGTTGCGCCGGAAGCCGTCGTCGGGGTCGAACAACGCCCGCTCGACCACGCTGAGCCCGAAGCCGAAGTCGAGCGAGAACGCCGCCACATAATCCGACCAGCGGCCGGCGAGCCCGGTGCCGCGGGCGAAGTCCGGCTCGCTGTCCGCGCGCAGCACCCGGCCGATCGTCACGCCGAGCGTCCAGCCAGCGGGGTCGTAGCGCAGGTACTCGACCCCGAGATTGGCGCGCAGCCCGGTCTCGACGCGGTCGCGCCCGGGGAAGCGGTCGAGGGCGAAGAGGTTGGTGTGATCGAGCTGCGGCAGCTGGCTGTCCTCGTTGGGGACGGAGGTGTCGCCGAGCGCCTCGGACCAGAAGACCTGGGCGATCGGCTCGATCACGTGCTCGGCGCCCGCCCCCGCTTGCTCTCGCACCAGCGGCCAGCGGAGCTCGACGCCGAGCGACGGCACCGCGCGGGCCTGGCTGCGGTCGCCGGCGCGCGCGTCGTCCCGGCTGTGGTAGGCGTCGAGCTGGACGCTCGCCGTGGTCGCGGCCAGCACGCCGGACGCGAGGCGCCAGTCGCGCCGCCAGTCCCCGCCGCCGCCCGCGCGCAGCACGTCGCGGCCGGCGTCGCGCATGACGCCGAGCGCGTCGAGATCGTAGGCGAGGCGCCCGCCCGCGAACCGCGGCGCGAGGGTCCGGCGATAGGAGAACTCCGGCAGGATGAACGGAATCGCGCCGGTCGCCTCGCCGTCGCGCAGGCTTTGGAAGCCGATCGCTCCGAGCTCGAGGTGGTCGCGGATCCGGGTGCGCCGGATGCGCACGGTGCTGGTCAGCCGGTCGGCGGAGGAATAGTCGAACTGCTGGAGAAAGTCGTCGTCGCTCGCGGTGTCGATGTCGAATTCGGCGACGAACCCATCGCCGAGCGCGAAGGCGCCGGTCGCGGCGAAGGCGCCGCGCCCGAGCCCGCCGGTCCCGCCGTCGAGCCCGTCGGCGAGCGCGAGCACGCCCGAGAGGGTGAAGCCGCCGAGCCGGGTGACCCGGCGGTACTCGCCTTCCAGGAGCGTCGCGCCGGTCGTGGTGACGAAGGGGGTGAGCGTCGCGTCCGCCTGCGGCCCCAGCACCCGGTAGTAGGGCAGCTTCGCCCCGAAGCCGTAGATGCCCGAGCGCACGACCGCGGGCACCAGCACGCCGCTCGCCCGCCTCACCGACGGATCGGGGATGCTCAGCCGCGGCAGGTAGGCAACCGGCAGGCCGAAGACCCTGAGCGTCGCGTCCTCGAACCAGATGCGCCGCAGGACCGCGTCCTGTGTCACCCTTGCGGCGCGGATCGACCAGGTGGGGGTGGGATCCCCGGCGCAGATGGTGCAGGTGCTTGCGACGGTGCGATAGAGCGTGGTGAACCGGCCGCCGCTGCGGCGCATCTCGGCCGCCGCGATCTGCAGCCGGCCCGCGATCAGCAGGCGCGCGCCCGCGATCAGCCCCTCCTTAAGGTCGGGGGAGAGCTCGGCCGTCTCGGCGAGGAAGACGCCGCCCTCGGGGTCGGTCAGCACCAGCGGCCCGGTCGCGCGGATCGTGCCCGCGGCCGCGTCGTAGACGATGCGCCGGGCGCGCAGCACGCGTCCCTCGTAGAGCACCTCGACGTCGCCCTCGGCGGTCAGGACCTCGCTCTCGCGGTCGTAGCTCACGCGATCGGCGACGAGACCGGCGGGCGGGGCGGTCTCTTGCGCGACGGCGATGCCGAGCGCACCGGAGGCGCAGGCCAGCGCCACGAGCGCCGCCGCCGGCCACAAGCGCCAGATTGCCCGCAGGCCCGCCACGCCGCCTCAGCCGTCTTCGAGGTGCAGGAGCAGGCCCAGCGCCAGCAGGATCGCCGCGACCGGCGGCGTCCAGGCCGCCACCAGCAGCGGCACCTGGCCGCCGGCGCCGAGAGACTCGGCGAAATCCTTGAGGAAGTAGAGCGCGAAGCCCGCGAGCACCGCGAGAAGGATCATCACCCCGGTCTGGCCGAAGCGCGTCGGGCGCAAGGCGAAGGCCGCCCCGATCAGCACCATCGCGGCATAGAGCGCGGGCTTGGCGAGCTCGCTCTGGAAGAAGAGCCGGTAGGGACGCGCCGAGAACCCCGCCGCCTCGAGCTGGCCGATGAAGCGCGGCAGGTCCCAGAAGCCCACGGTCTCCGGCCGGGAGAAGCTCTCGAGGATCTGGGCGCTGGTGAGCCCCGTGGGCAGGTCGATGCGGGTTCGGGCGTCGACCTTCTGGAAGCGGCCCTCGGCGTCGGTCTGCCAGCGCGTCGCGTCCTCGAGCGCCCAGACGCCGTCGCCGAGGCGGGCCAGCGGCGCCTCGATCCGCGCGTAGAGGCTGCCGCCTTCGTCGAAGCGGTGCAGCCGCACCTGGCTGAGCCGCGTGCCGTTCTCGTTGGCCCGCGCCGCCTGGATCACCGTCTGGCCCTCGGCGTCGGCCTGGCGCAGCCACAGCCCGTCCTCGGAGAAGGACAGCCGGCTCGGCGCCCCGCCGCTGAGCGCGCCCTCTACCCGCGCCTCCTGCTCGATGCTGGCTGCGACGAAGGGATTGACCGCGCCGACAAACCCCGCACCCAGCACCACCGCGGCGGCGGTCGGGATGCCGATCAGCCCAAGCGCCGAGAGGCCGGAGGCGCGCATGACCACGAGTTCGCTGGAGCGCGCCAGCCGCAGGAACGTCACGAGACTGGCGAGCATCAGGACCAGCGGGAACACATCGTAGAGGATCGCGGGCGATTGCAGCAGCGTGATGCCTAGGATCTCGCCCGCGCCCGCGCCGAGGCCACTGAAGCGGCGCAGGTTCTCGACGGCCGCGAACAGCAGCACCACGAGCGCGATCACCCCCTGGACGCCGAGGAGCGCGCGCAGGAACGAGCGCAAAACGTAGCGCGCCAGCGTCATGCGCGGAGCCCCGTGGGGCGGCGCGCGCGCCGCATCCGCTGCATCAGCGCCCCCACATACGCGAAGCCGAGCGCGATGGGCAGGTATACCACCGGCCAGAGGTCCGGTGCGACCTGGATCCGCGCGCGCGCCAGGAACAGCATGATCTGAAGGATCACCCCCACCCCGATCGCCACGAACACCCGCCGCCCGAAGCCGCTGCGCCGGTGGCCGCCCGCGAGCAGGGTCGCGAGCGCGATCATCGGCAGGACCAGCGCGAGGAGCGGCATCACGATCTTGTAGTGGCCTTCGGCGACGAAGTCTCCCGCCGTGTACTTGCCGCTCGCGAGCATCGCGGGCGTCGGGTCGAGCAGGTCGCGCACCTGGTATTCCGAGGGGCGCGGCACCCGCGCGCCCTCGGTCTCGATCAGCGGCGTCAGGTCGAAGACGAACTGCTCGAAGGCGACCGAGCTCAACTGGGTGCTGCTCGCGCCGAGGCTGAGCGCCACGCCGTCGCGCATCACCAGCCGCGCCTCCTGCCCCTCGCGCAGCAGATAGGCGTGTTCGGCGGAATAGGTGACGGGCCGCTGCCTGTCGCGCTGGTCGTTGAGGAAGATCCCGGCCATCTCGCCGGCCCGCCCGGTTTCGGAGATAAACAGCGTGAGCCCCGGCGCGGGGTGCAGGAACTCCCGCTCCACCAGCAGCGCCTGGGCGATGTCCGAGCGGATCGCCTGGGTGCGGTCGGCGAGTACCGTGCCGCCGCGCGGCACCAGCACCGTCATCACCAGCGCCATGCAGGCGCCGAGTATCAGTCCGAAGACCGCGACCGGCCGAAGCAGCGCCACGGGGCCTGCGCCCGCCGCCATCATCACCGTGATCTCGCTGTCGCCGTAGAGCCGGTTGATCGCTGAGAGGGTGGCGCCGATGCCGGCGAGCGGCACCACGATGACGAAGACCTGCGGCAACACCAGGGCGGAGAACTCCAGGAACACCCGCGCGCCCTGGCCGCTGGCGAGCACGGTATCGATCAGCCGCACCGCCTGGGACAGCCACACCACCCCGGTGAAGACCAGCACGAAGAAGCCGAAGGCCACGATCAGGTTGCGCAGGATGTAGCGGTCCAGCCGGGTCATCGGTCCTCCCGTCAACCTGCACGCCTTCACCCGTCGCGCCTTAGCGGCGCCCGATCTGGCCAAGGGCCGCGAAAGCCGCTAGGGCAGGGAAGCCGAGGCAATTCTAGGGAGACAGCCGTGACCGCGCCACTGCAAACCACCTTCGGCGAAGCCGAATCCGATCAGATCGCAGGTCTCGAGGGGCGGATCGTGGTGTTTCTCGAGCCCGAGGGCGCGCTGGACCCGCTGGCGCGCCAGGTCGACCGGCTGACCCGCGGCGCGCTGAAGCGGCTTGCCGCCAGCGCCGAGTTCGCCCGCGCGAAGTCCGGCCAGGGCCTGCGGCTCGCCTATCCCGCGCGGCTCGCGGCCGAGGCGGTTCTGGCGGTCAAGCTCGCGCGCAGGCCCTCGGCCGCCGAGGCGCGCAAGGCGGGTGCCGGGATCGCGGCGTTCAACGGCTCCGTCCCCCTCCACGTGCTGGTGGGAGCCCGCGCGCGCGCGGCCGAGATCGCGCAGGGCCTGGCGCTGCGGGCCTATGCCTTCGACACCTACCGGACCCGCGAGGAGGACGAACCCGAGCCGAACCGGGAGGTCCGCTTCCACGTGAAGGATCCCGAGGCGGTGCGCGCGGCCTTCGCGCCGCTCGGCGCCCAGGTCGAGGGGGTGTTCCTGACCCGCGACCTGGTGAGCGAACCTGCGAACGTGCTGACGACGCTCGAATTCGCCGAGCGGCTGAAGGGTCTCTCCGCGCTCGGCCTCGAGGTCGAGGTGCTCGACGAGCCGGCACTCGAGAAGCTCGGGATGCGCACGCTGCTCGCGGTCGGGCAAGGGTCCGAGAGCCCCAGCCGCGTCGTGGTGATGCAGTGGAAGGGCGGCGGCGATGAGAAGCCGGTGGCGCTCGTCGGCAAGGGCGTGGTCTTCGATAGCGGCGGCATCTCGATCAAGCCCTCGGCGGGCATGGAGGAGATGACGATGGACATGGGCGGCGCCGGGGTCGTCGCGGGGGTGATGCGGACGCTGGCGCTGAGGAAGGCGGAGGCGAATGTCGTGGGGGTGGTGGGCCTCGTCGAGAACATGCCCGACGGGCGCGCGCAGCGGCCCGGCGACGTGGTCAAGTCGATGAAGGGCGACACGATCGAGGTGATCAACACCGACGCCGAGGGCCGGCTCGTGCTCGCGGACGTGCTGTGGTACGTTCAGGAGCGGTTCGAGCCGCGGGCGATGGTCGATCTCGCGACGCTGACGGGCGCGATCATCGTAGCACTCGGGCACGAGACGGCGGGGGTGTTCTCCAACGACGACGCTTTCGCGCAGGCGCTGCTGGCGGCGGCCGAGGCCGAGGGGGAGGCGGCCTGGCGGATGCCGCTCGCGCCCGAGTACGACAAGCTGATCAAGAGCCGGATCGCGGACGTGGCCAACACCGGCGGCCGGACGGCGGGGGCGGTGACGGCGGCGCAGTTTCTCCAGCGCTTCGTGCAAAAGGGCACCCCTTGGGCGCATATCGACATCGCGGGGGTGGCCTATGTCGGCAAGGAGACCGATTTCGCCCCGAAGGGCGCGACCGGCTGGGGTGTGCGGGCGCTCGACCGGCTGATCCGGGACCGCTACGAATAGGGCGGTGCCGGGCTGCACGGTGTTGCACGGTGCAACATCGATCCTAGCTTTGAAAACATTGGGGAAATCCTGGCGAATTCATGGCTCGTTAACGAGTTCGCCGGGCGGGGGGTGAGCGGTGGGGGAGGTGTTCTTCTATCACCTCAGCGGCTCCAGCGTCGAGGCGAGCCTGCCGCAGATCTGCGAGCGCGGGCTCGCGCGAGGCTGGCGTGCGATCCTGCGCGCGGGAAGCGCTGCGACGTTGGAGCGGCTCGACGCGCATCTGTGGAGCTATCGGTCGGAGTCGTTCCTGCCGCACGGCACGGCGGCGATGGGGCACGCCGCCGCGCAGCCGGTCTATCTGACGCTGGGGAGGGAGAATCCCAACGGCGCGCAACTCCTGCTGCTGGTCGAGGGCGCCGGGGTCGAGGCGGCGGAATCGTACGGCTTCGCCCGGACCTGCCGGTTCTTCGACGGCGACGACGCCCCGGCGCTCGAGGCGGCGCGGGCGGAATGGCGCGCGGTCTGCGCCGCCGGCATCGCGGCGCGCTACTGGGCGCAGGAGGACGGACGCTGGGTGCAGAAGGCGGAAGGCTGACGAAAGGCTGGCGTCTCACCGAACGCGGGGCGTGAACGTGAAACGGTGGCAGCGCACCAATCCGTGGCGCCGCCCGATGGGGTGGAGGTCTCGCCTTTGCCGCCGTGCTGCGGCACGAAACGTCGATTTCAGCCGGTCGGCGCGTCGTCGCGGAGCAGGCTCTCGGCCTTGAGGTCGGACCAGAGGGCGGCGGGGATGTCGGTGCGCAGCACCTCGGCGCTGCTGCGCACCTCGTCAGCGCTCTGGCCGCCCGGGATCACCGAGACGACCGACGGATGCAGCAGCGGGAATTGCAGCGCCGCGGCGATCAGCGGCACGCCGTGCGCGGCGCAGACCGCCTCGATCCGCCGGACCCGGTCGAGGATCTCGGGCGGGGCGGGGTCGTAATTGTACCACGCGCCCTCGCGCGGCCCGGTGGCGAGGATGCCGGAATTGTAGGGGCCGCCGAGGACGATGCCGATGCCGCGTTGCTCGCAGAGCGGCAGGAAGCTCGCGAGCGCCTCCTGCTCCAGCAGCGTATAGCGCCCGGCGAGCAGGAACAGGTCGAAGTCGCCGCGCTCGGCGAGCGTCTGGCAGACGTCCCATTCGTTCAGCCCCGCGCCGATGGCGCGCACCACCCCCTCGTCGCGCAGCCGGACCATCGCCGCGTAACCCGAGCCCATCAGCTCCTCGATCCGCGCGTCGGAGGCGGCCTTCGAGCCGTGGGTGAAGATGTCGAGATCGTGGGCGAAGAGGATGTCGATCCGGTCCACCCCCAGCCGCTCGAGCGAGGCCTCGACCGAGCGCATCACCCCGTCGTGGCCGTAATCGTAGACCTCGGCGCGGCTGGGCGTGTCGAAGAACTTGCCGATG
>JBBQRM010000023.1:0-15065 GCA_038214855.1 Rhodobacterales bacterium
GGTGGACGTCGCTACGGGCAGCGGCGCGAGCGCGCGGCGGCAGCGGTTCCCGGAGGCGGGACGCTTCACCCATGCCATCCTCGGCCGGCCAGCGGAATGCGCCAATTTCCCCGGCGTCTTCGCCCAGACCTTCGAGGTCAACCGCGGCGGCGATTTCGTCGATACCGACCCCGGCGACGGGATCTGCCGCGGCGTCAACGCCGCCGGGCGGCCAGGATGCTCGCTGCGCGCGGCGGTGATGGAGGCGAACGCGAGCGCCGGCGCCGATCTGATCCGGGTGGGCGCGCGGCGCCACCGGCTGAGCCTGAGCGGCGGCGAGGCACCGGACGGGCTCGATGCGAGCGTCGGCGATCTCGACGTGACCGAGAGCGTGACCATCGAGGGGACGGCGGGCGCGGGCGCTTCGGTGACGGACTTCCTGGTCTGGAGCGGCGATCCGCGGCAGGATCTGCGCGACGACCCGGACGACGCGAGCTTTGCCAAGATCGACGCCGGCGGCATCGACCGGGTGATGCAGGTAGCACCGGGCGCGACCTTGCAACTGCGGCAGGTGATGCTGACGGGCGGGCGGACCACACGCGGCGGCGGCGGCGTGCTGAACGCCGGCACGCTGACGCTGGAGCGGGTGGCGATCGTCGGCAACCGGGCCGAGTCGACCACCGCGCGGACCTATGGCGGCGGCGGGGTCCAGAACGCCGGCGTGCTGGTGGCGCTCGATTCGCTTCTCGCGCGCAACCGGGTCGAAGGGGACAACCCTTCGGGCGGCGGGCTCTACAACGCCGGGTCGGCGGTGCTGCGGCGGACGCTGATCGCCTGGAACTCCGCGCGCTTCGGCAGCGCGATGCGCAACTCCGGGCCGCTGCGGATGGAGAACGTGACGGTGCACGGCAACGTGCAGGACATCTTCGGGCTGGTGGCGGTGGTCCTGAACCTGCGGGACGGCGAGATCGATGCGATCTTCACCACCTTCTCGGGCCATCCCAACGACGGGCGGACGCTGATCGCCAATTCGGGCGCGGCGGTGCGGCTGCGCGACGCGCTGATGCTCGACAACCGCGGCATCGGCTATTGCAGCGGGCCGGTCACCACGGTCGGCGGCAACGTGACGGACGCGCCCTGTGCGCTGACGGGGACCGGGCTCGGGCCGGATCTGGTGAACGCCTCAGGCGTGCTCCTTTCGGGGCGGCTCGAGGACCGGGGCGGGTTCACGCCGGTCTATCCGATCAGGCGACCGCTCGCGACGCCGACGACGCTCACCGACATCACCGAGCTGGGGATAGCACCGCCCTATCCGTTCACCGACCAGCGGGGGCCGGGATTTGCGCGGCGGCTCGCCAGGGACGGCGCGCCGGGCGGCCAGCCCGATCCGGGGGCCTATGAATACGCGCCCTGAGCCGGCTCCATCGCGGCCATCAGCCGGGCGCGGGCCCCGGTGTCGTCGGGGCGGGTCAGCGCCTCGGCGAGTTCGGTGAGGCTGGCGATGTTGTGGCTGGACCGCAAGCTGTCGACATGCGGCAGCAGCGCGCGCACTCCGCCGGCGCGCGGCGCGAAGCCGTCCCAGCGCAGCAGCGGGTTGAGCCAGACGAGCTTGCGGCTGGAGAGCCGCAGGCGCTCGGCTTCGCGGGCGAGCAGGTCCGGGTCGTCTCGGTCGAGCCCGTCGGTGATCAGCAGCACCACCGCCCCCTGCCCCAGCACCCGGCGCGACCAGTCGCGGTTGAATTCGTGCAGGCTCGCGCCGATGCGGGTGCCGCCCTCCCAGTCCTGCGCCTCGCGGCCGGCGGCGGCCAGTGCCGCATCGACGTCGCGCTGGCGGAGGTGCCGGGTAATGTTGGTGAGCCGCGTGCCGAAGGTGAAGGCGTGGACCTGCGCCCAGCCGGCGCCTTTGGCGTTGGCGGCGGCGTGCAGGAAATGCAGCAGCATCCGGGAATAGGAGGCCATCGAGCCGGAGATGTCGCAGAGCGCGACCAGGTTCGGCCAGCGGGTGCGCCGCGCGCGCAGGGCGAGGGTCTGCACGTCGCCGCCCGAACGCAGCGCCGCGCGCATCGTGCCGCGCCAGTCGGGGACGTGGCCGCGGGGATGGGCGCGGGTGCGGCGGCTGGCGATCGGGCGGACCGGCAGCGCGAGGCGGGCAATGGCGCGCCTGGCCTCGGTGAGCTCGGCCGTGGACATCTGCTCGAAGTCGAGCTGCCGGAGCCGCTCGGATTGCGAGAAGCTCAAGCTGGCGTCGATCTCGATCTCCTCGCCCGCAGGCGGGGGCGGCGGCGGCGGGGCTTCGGTGCCGTCGAGCAGCGCCTCGGCGGCACGGCGCTCGGCGTCGCGGGGCTTGGGCGCCTCGTTGAGGCCGCGGACCATCGGCGAGAGCAGGCTCATCATGTGCTCGAGGAAGGCCGGGTCGCGCCAGTAGAGGCGGAAGACCTGGGCGAAGACCGCGCGATGCTCGGGGCGGCTGGTGAAGCAGGCCTGGAGCGTGTGGTAGAAGTCGCGCTTGTCGGTGAAGCCCACCGCCTCGACGGCGCGGATCGCATCGACGACGCGGCCCGTGCCGGCCGGCAGCCCGGCGCGGCGCAGGGCGCGGGCGAAATGGGTGATGTTCATCGCGAGCTTGCCGTCGGCGGGAATGGGGAGCTCGGAGGCGGACATCGGGCGCCTCAGCCGAGGAGCGCATGCGCGACCAGCCAGCCGCCGAGCAGGATGAAGGCCACGCCGAGAAGGGCTGCGATCCGGCGCGCGAACCGTCCGTAGAGCTTCGCGGCCGTGCCGGTGGAGAAGACGAGCGCGTATCCGCCGTAGATCAGGATCGCGCGTAGGGTGGCGGCGCCGCAGAGCAGGACGTAGTCGGCGCGTGGCGCGCCTGCGGCGGAGAGATAGGCCGACAGCGCGAGCCAGACCAGCGCCGTGCGGGGGTTGGCGAGGACGAAGAGCACGCCGCGGCGATAGGCGGCGGGGACGCTGGCGCTGGAGCCGGCGAGCGAGGCCTCAAGGGTGACGGCGCGCGCCGCACCGCCCAGCGCCAGCAGCCCGAGCCCGACGAGATAGACCCCGGCGAGCAGCTCGAGCCCCAGCACCACCACGGGCGTCGCGGCCAGCAGCGCGCCCATGCCGAGGCTCATTGCCGAGGCCCAGGCGCCGACGCCGGTCGCCACCCCCGCCGCGGTTGCCACGCCCACCGCCCGGCCGCCGCCGAGCGCGCTGGCGGAGACAGTCAGCATGTTGGGCCCGGGCGCGAGCTGGGTCAGCACGAAGCCGAGCCCGAGCGGCAGCAGCTCGGTCTCCGGTCTCACGCCGGGCCGAGCCCGGTGCGGCGCAGGGCGCGCGCGAACCGGCCGATGCCGGGCGCGGGCGTGGCGCGCGCGGGCGCGGCAATCCGTTCTGCCTCAGCCATAACGAGCCACCTCGATGAGGTTGCCGTCGGGGTCATTGAAGTAGACCGAGGTGATGGCCCCTCGTGCTCCGATCTGCGAGACCGGTCCCTGGAGAATGGCGACCCCCTCGGCACGGAGCCGGGTGACCACGTCTTCGGGGGCGAGATCGGTGAGCAGGCAGGTGTCGCCGGACCCGATGCAGGCGTGATTGCGGAGCTCCTGGCCCAGCGTCTGGAGGTTTATCTTCTGATCGCCAAGCCGGAGCGCGCGGCGCCCGCCCGAAAACGTGACCGGCACCAAGCCCAGCACCCTGTGGTAGAAGGCTATCGCCGCCTCGACGTCGCGCACGGTGAGCACGACGTGATCGATCCCCGTGATCACGCCGGGCCGAGCTCGGCGCGGGCGTGGTCGAGCAGGCGCTTGGCCTCGGAGCCCTGGAGCTTGGCGATGTCGTCCTGGTACTTCAGCAGCGCGCCGAGCGTGTCGGCGATGACCTGGGGGGAGAGCTGGACCGCGTCGAGCGCGACGAGGCATTTCGCCCAGTCGATGGTCTCGGCGACGCCGGGCTTCTTGAACAGATCCTCGGCGCGCAGACGCTGGACGAAGGCCACGACCTCGCGGGAGAGCGCTTCGGTCGCCTCGGGCGCGCGGGCCTGGAGGATGGCAAGCTCGCGCTCGAAATCCGGGTAGTCGACCCAGTGGTAGAGGCAGCGGCGTTTCAGCGCATCGTGGACCTCGCGGGTGCGGTTGGAGGTGAGCACGACGATGGGTGGCTGCTCGGCGCGGATCGTGCCGAGCTCGGGGATCGTGACCTGGAAGTCCGACAGCGCCTCCATCAGGAACGCCTCGAACGGCTCGTCGGTGCGGTCGAGCTCGTCGATCAGGAGCACCGGCGGCCCGCCCTCCTGCGGCTGCATTGCTTCAAGTAGCGGGCGGCGGATCAGGAAGCGCTCGGAGAAGAGCTCCTCGGTCAGCCGCTCGCGATCCGCCGTGCCTGCGGCCTCCGCGGTGCGGATCGCGACCATCTGGGCGGGGAAGTTCCACTCGTAGACCGCACTCGCGGCGTCGAGCCCCTCGTAGCATTGCAGGCGGATGAGACGCCGGCCGAGGGCGGTGCTCAACGCCTTGGCGATCTCGGTCTTGCCGACGCCGGCTTCGCCCTCGAGAAAGAGCGGCCGGCCGAGCTTGAGCGCGAGAAACACCACCACCGCGAGATCGCGCCCGGCGACGTAACCGGCCTCGGCCAGAAGCGCCCTCGTCGCGTCGATCGATCGGGGCAGGTCGTGCATCGGCGTCTCCTGAGGCGGGGCGCGCAATAGAGCCGGGGGGCGGGGGGGAAATCAAGCCCCGGCAGGCGGCTTGCGCGCGCCTGGCGCGGGTGCAAGATGCGGCGGATGGAACGGTACTTGCTGCTCGGACAGGTGCTCGAGACGGTGGCGGACCCGTTCCGCGTGCCGCCCGAAGGCGCGATGCGCCACACGACAGCTGGTGCGGTGCTGGTAGACGACGGACATGTGCTCGATGTGGGGCCGGCGGCGCGGCTGATCGCGGCGCATCCGGAGGCGGCGCGGCACGATTATGGCGCGGGGCTGATCCTGCCAGGGTTCGTCGATGCGCATGTGCACTATCCGCAGACCGGGATCGTCGCGAGCTGGGGCAAGCGGCTGATCGACTGGCTGAACGCCTATACCTTCCCGGAGGAGATGCGATTTGCCGATCCTGCCTACGCGGCGCAGGTGGCGGAGTGCTATTTCGATCTCGCGCTCGCGAACGGGATCACCACCGCCTGTTCGTTCTGCACCATCCATCCCGCGAGCGTCGATGCGCTGATGGCGGCGGCGCGGGCGCGGGGGATGCGGATGCTGGCGGGTCGGGTGATGATGGACCGCAACGCGCCCGATGGGCTCACCGACACGGCGCAGGCGAGCCATGACGAGAGTGCGGCGCTGATCGCGCGCTGGCACGGGGTGGACCGGCTCGGCTATGCGATCAGCCCGCGCTTCGCGCCGACCTCGAGCCCGGCGCAGCTCGAGGCGGCCGGCGCGCTCTGGGCCGCGCATCCCGACTGCGCGCTGCAGACGCATCTGAGCGAGCAGCGCGAGGAGGTGGACTGGGTGCGGGAGCTTTACCCCGCGGCGGTCGATTATTTCGGCGTCTACGAGGGCTTCGGTCTCGCGGGGCCGGGTGCGGTGATGGGGCATGCGATCCACCTGTCGAGCCGGGAATGGCCGGCGCTGGCCGAGGGCGGGAGCGGCATCGCGCATTGTCCGACGTCGAACACCTTCATCGGCTCGGGGCTGTTCGATCTGGCGCAGGCGAAGCGGCTCGGCATCCCTGTGGGGCTCGGCACCGACACCGGCGGCGGGTCGAGCTTCTCGATGCTGCGCACGATGGCGGCGGCCTACGAGATCGGGCAGCTGAGGGGCTATGCGCTGCACCCGGCGCAGCTGCTGTGGCTCGCGACGGCGGGTGGGGCGGAGGTGCTGCGGCAGGGCGCGCGGATCGGGCGGCTGGCGGCGGGCTACGAGGCCGACCTCGTGGTGCTCGACCTCGCCTCGACGCCGGCCATCGCCCAGCGCCAGGCCCGCGCCCGCGACATCTGGGAGGCGGTGTTCCCGACGATCATGATGGGCGACGACCGGGCGGTGCGGGCGGTGTGGATCGGCGGGCGGCCGTGGGCGGGCACGGGGGCGGCGGGCACGGGAGGGGACAGGCGATGAAGGTGACGGTGCCGGCGGAGGGCCTGCCGGGGGGTGTTCCGCGACTGCCGGGCGGAGCCTACGGGAAACGGGAGACGGGAGCTTGCGCAGCCTTTCACTGTGAAAGATGCACACGGCCACTGAAATCATTCGGAAAAAATCGCCGAATTCATACATCGTCAACTTCTGGCCAAGCAGATCGGGACAAGGACGCTTCGCATGGACCCCGCCGATTGGGCCTCGCTCGCCGATGAGATGCGCCTCTCGGAGGAGCTGTTCGGAGAACGGGGGCGTCGGCTTCTGGCGCATTGGCTCGAAGGGGAAGCGGCGCGGATCGAGGATCGAGACTTCGCGCGTCGGTTCACCGACCACATCGACCTGCCCGGCATTGCGCCCGCGGACTATCTGCAACGCTGCGTTCGCTCTTCGCGGGGCGACCTTCTGGGCGGCATACGCTTCTACGGAGGGGACGCGCGTCGCCCCTTCGTCGAAATCGTCGCGCACGGGTTCGAAACCCTGGATGCCCTTCGCGACTGCGTCCGCGCCGAATGGTCGATGTTCGCGCCGCACTTCCTTCGCCTTCGCGCCCGGCCCGGCCGCGTCGCCGGTCCAGGCGTCCTGCTAGACGTCAGCGTCCATGCCGCCCGCTATCGCGACATGCACCCCCCCGACGGTCGCGTCTCGCTCGAACTGTTCGACGATGCCGAGACAGCGATGGCAATCGTCGGCCGCCGCTACCGCCGGCTGGCGGCGGACGTGCCGGACCCTGGCGCGGAACGTGGCGCCCGCCGCACCGGACGACCTGCGTCTGTGGCATGCGGCGGGACAGCTCCGCGCGGTTCGGGCGCACGACGCGACTGTCGGGCTGCTGGCGATTGCGCCGGGTGCACTCGAGTGGATCGAGGGCGACGAGGTGAAGGAGGAGGCGGTCGAGGCGGCGCACAACGGGCAAGGCTACGCTGCTTCCGCGCAGGCTGCCTGGGCCGCTGGCGTGGCGAGCGATCCAGAACGTCTGCTGGTGGGCACGATCGATCGCCTCAACGTCGCATCGCGGAAGACGGCCGAGCGGGCGGGGCGCGACCGCGTTCTGGACGAGGTGTTCGTCTCGCTCCCCGCTTGCTCGAGGCGCGGAGTTCGGCCTCCAAAGTCGCCGGCCCGTCCCCGAGCGGCACGCACCTGAGCAGATCACACGATGTTGCCGGCGGGAGCGACCAGCTCGATGCGGTTGGTGCCGAAATCCACCGGCTGCTCGGTGCCGGCGGCATCGAGCATGACCACGCGGACTTCGGCCTGGCCGAGGGCGTCGGTGTCGCATTTGGCGCCAAGAAAGCAGCTTGCGCCCGCGGCCTGGATCTTGACGATATCGGCGCTGTCGCCCGTCGCGGTGTTCCTCAGCGTCAGGACGGCGCGGTATTGCTGGCCCGGCACGACGGCCGCCGGCTCCGGCTCGACGTCGAGACCGAGCGCCTTGACCGGCGGGTCGAAGTCTACCCTGAACGTGCGGCCCGGCGTCTGGTTGGTGTCGATCACGAGCTCGCCGTGCTGGGCAAAATGGCCGGCGAATGAGCTGCCCTGGGTCTTGCGCACGAACTTGTCGGCGTCGGTGATGGTGCACCTGCTTCGTCGCCCGGCAGAGCGCATGGATGAGAAGCGCAGCGGCTTGTTCTCGCCGCCGATGCCGGTTCAGGGCTGGTGGTCGGCTTCGGGATCGGCCACCAGCGTCTGGCGGTCCGGCACCTCGGTCACGGCAAGGGGCATGGCCTCATCCTCCTGTCACACGGGCTTCGGCCGGACGCCGCAACTCGCCGCGACCGGCGCGGGAACCACGTCGGGCCAGGGGTCGAGCGGGCCGACGAGCGGGCCGCCGGTCTCGACCGTGGTGGTGAGCGGCCCCGAACCGAGAGCCAGAAACGGCAGGCACTCGAAGTTGTCAGGCAGGATCGGGTCGCCGATCAGATTGTTCTCGGGGAAGATGAACTCGCCGACGGGCGCCACGTATTGTCCGGCGACGAGGCCGTGGGCGAAGGTCGGGCCATCTGGCAAGATCGCACCGTCGAGATTGGGCGTGGTGGCAACGCGCGCCAGGATCTCACGGGGCGCGCCGATCTCGTCGCCGTCGGCGTTGAAGAGCGCGTTCGCTCGCGAGCCCAGGATCAGCCGGAACCGGCCGAGCGGCGCGGGCTGCGCCGGCACGGTATTGAAGAGCCTGAGCGTGGCGTCGCCGCTCGCCGGGTCGACGTCGATCGCGTAGAGCTCGACGCTGCGCCTCGGGTCGGTGGTGACGCCCTCGATCTTCAGCCGGTCCTGCGTCTCCTGCGGCAAGGTAAAGCCCGGCGTGGCGGGGTCGCGCGGCACGAGCGGGCCTTGCGTGTCGATCAGCGAGCCCTCGATCACGACGTAGGCCGGATCCGAGCCGGGGTCGGTGTAGATCCCGACATTGGCGTCGATCGTGTGGGCCGAGATGTAGGTCTCGGCGCCGTCGGCCGCGAGCGTGCCGGCATAGGTGATGAAGTCGCCCGGCATCAAGGGCGCCTGCTTGGTGGGGTCGCAGGGCGCGGTGACCGGGCAGGGCTGGATGTCGGGCGCGCCGGCCGGCGAGCCGGTGATCACCTCGGTGCCCATGACGAAGGTCGTCAGCGGCGCGCCGGCGACCTCCGGCCGGTTCGCGGCGGGGCATTCCGCCTCGAGCCCGGCCTGCGGGATGCACATCGGATACCCCGTTCCGGCGTGGATCGTCGGGTTGGCCTCATCGACCATGAAGCGTGGATCCGCGAGCGGGTCGGGCGGCGCGAAGACGCCGTTCGGGTTGTTGATCCGCAGCCGCGTCACCCGCTGCGGCGGCGTGGCGGCATCGGGATCGGCGACGAGGTGGATCTCGCCCTCGGGCGTGATCTCCTGGATGAAGCCGGCGCCGGTCGCGAGCGAATGCTGCGCGATCCAGACCAGCCCGGCGATGTAGCGGTCGCCGACGATGTTGCCTACCACCGTCGCCTCGTAGGCCGCGAGCGGCGCCGGCGTCTCGTCGAGCGCGAGGCCCGAGAGCCCCGGCGTACCGGGGTTGAGGTTCGCGATATCGGCGACGGTCAGGTAGCGCGCGGGCATCTGGATGATGAGGTTGCGCGGCAGCACCGCCTCCACGCCGTGCACCGTGATCCGCCCGGGCGAGAGCGGGTCGGTCGGGTCATCGGCGGTCAGGCTCTCGATATGGCCGATCAGCTCGAACTGGTGGGCCATCTGGGCATGGGCCGGCCCCGAGAGGACCAGGGCCGCAGCCGCGCAGGCGATCGTCTTCATGGCGCGCTCCTCGTGCCGCCGGGCGAGCCCGGGCTTGCGGTGATGTCGAGATAGACCGGGGCGGTGTCGGCGAAGCCGAGATCGCGCGAGGCGACGGCGAGGCTCACGCCATAGCGTCCGGGTTTCGGGAAGGTCCAGTCCGCGGCGTAGCGGCCGCCGCCGAGCTCGACCGCGCGCTTGCGCGCCTGCCATGTGCCGCCCGACGAGAATGCGAGCAGCCGCACGTCCCTGAGGCCGGTCGCCGGCGCATTCTTGCCCGTGTCGGTTATGCGGAACACCACACGGCCGGGCGTCGCGGCGGCGATGGTGCCCGGTGTCTCGGCTTCCACGTGCACGCTCTCGCGCGCGGCCTCCCTTGCCGTCTTGGCGGCGGGCTCGGCCACTGCGGTGAAGCAGGTCACGAACCCATCCGCGCCCACCGTCACCGGCACGTCGTAGCTGCCGCCGAAGGGCAGCACGGCAGTCGTCTCGTAGAGCCCGGGCGCGGTCTCGCGAAAGCCGCGGTCGACGGCCATGATGCCCTGGACGTTCGGCCCGTAGGTCTTGACCGTGCCCATCGGCGTGTTCATCCCCTCCATGTAGTAGTAGGCGACCGCCTCGTCGGCATTGGCGACGAGCGCGCCGTGGCCATAGGGCGCGACCAGCCGAGCGCGAGACAGCGCCTCGCGCGGCGGGAACGCGCGGGAGGCCGACTGGACGTTGAGCGGCGCGATCCGCCCGCGCCCGATCTCGGCTAGCTCGGCGACGGTGAAGTGGTCACCGCCAAGGCCGCGGACATAGGCGTAGTCTTGCGAGAAGGCGATCTCGACCGGGTCGCGCGCAACCGGCGACCGGGCCATGACCTTGGCGCTCTCGGCGTCGATCAGGAGGAGCGTGCTGGTGACGCGGTTGACGGCCAGTACGTGCCCGCCCGCCGGATCGGGTGCCAACGAAAAGACGCCGGGCTCGACCGGGATCGAGCCGCGTGGCGCGAGCGTCTGCGCGTCGAGGACGGCGATCGCGTCCCCGTCCGCCGAGCCCGCGAAGACCCGGCCCGCGGCAACGGCGAGCGACGGCGGACCGCCCGCGAGGTGGGTCGAGGCGACGGCCTCGCCCGTCGCGGTGTCAATGGCGACGAGCGCGCCGTCTGCGGCGGCCACGTAGAGCCACGCGCCGTCGGTCGCCATCGCCACCGGACCGGGCCCGATCGCGATCGGCGGGGTGCGGTCCCCTGGTCCGGCGATCGCCACCGATCCCGTGCCCGAGAGGAACACTGCAACCCGTCCGTCGGGCAGCGCCGCGACCTGCGTCGGCAGCGTCCCGGCACCGAGCTCGGCCAGGCCCGTCATCTTGAACGCTCGCGCGTCGATCACCGCGAGCGCGCCGTAGACCGGCAGCGTCACGAACAGCGTCTCGCCGCTCAGCGCCCAGTCGGCGGGCACGCCGGGCAGCGGGACCACGCCCTCGAGCTGGGTGATGGTGAAGTCGATCTGCGGGTTGGCGATGCCGATCGTGCCGTCGCGGTTGAGGATCAGCATCTTCGCGGCGTTGAGATCGACGTCGGGCCGCGCCGTCACCCTTCCTTGCGCGAAGAGCTTGGCCTTGGCCTGGCACGACATCTCGGCCGCGACCTGCGCGTTGCGCCGTAGGATCATCCAGCCCGCCACGCTCTGCCCGGTGACGGGCGCGCTTTCGGCGTCGGAGATCCGCAGGCTCACCCGGACCTCCTGACCCGCGACCACCGCATCGCCGGAAAGCGGCTCGAGCGAAAAGCCGAAATTCGCCGTCGCGGGATTGAAGGCCGACGGGGGCGCCATCCGCATCGCGCCGTGGTCGTGCTGAGCCGCGGCGGGCGCCGCCATCAGGAGGGCGAAGAGGGCAAACGCGCGGGCGTTTCGCATAACCGTCACTCGCAGACCTGCAACCGGCCGGTGCGCGTATCGCGCAGCGTCTCGTCAGGGCACTCGGCCGGGTCGAACACCCGCATGATCCCCCACTGCCCGCCCCCGAAGGCGAAGCCCACCGGCGTCCGGTAGAGGTAGTCGCCCGGCAACCGCTCCTGGCCGCCGGCGCTCGCAATCAGCAGGTTCTCATGCCGCCCCGGCCCCATGCCGTTGATCGCGCCCGACAGGTTCTGCAGCCCCGGCGCAGCCGTCTGCACCGTCGAGCCGTCGGTCCAGGGATAGCTCGGCCAGTCGTGCCCCGAGAGGGTGAAGCCGCCGTTCCTCGGATGCCCCGCCGGCATCACCAGCCGGAACCGCACCTCGGTCCCCGCCTTGGCGGTGAAGAGCGGCGTCGAGGGGTCGCCGTGGCCGTGCTCGGGCTTCGACGACAGCACGTTGGTGTAGTCGTAGTCCATCATCGTCTCGGGATCGGCGGCCGGATGCGCGTCGAGCCGGGTCCAGAACGGCTCGAACCGATAGTTCAGCGCCTTCTGCCCGGAATCCTCGGCGTCGTCGCCGTTGCGCAGGTTGGCCAGCGCCTCGCCCTTGTAGCGCAGGCTGGCGTCGTTTTGGTAGACCACGACGAACTCGCGGAACCTCTCCCCGTCCGGCTTCTCCACCGTCGCCGCCGCGTTGAGGCATGCCCGCGTGCTGTCGGCGTCAGCGTCCGCGCTGCGGGCGAGGATCGCGCAGTCGGTCTCCCAATCCGCGCCTTCGGGCTCGATCACCAGCGCGCCGATCGTGCCGTGCGACGCGCCCTTGATCACGTCGGCGAGGTTCTGCAGGCCGACCGCGCCGAACTCGATCGGGATGTGCTGCGCCTCGGCCGCGTCGGCGGACTTCTTCCAGTCGCCCGCGTACCACTGATAGCGCGCGGTGTTGTCCCAGACATACTGCCCGTCCGGCGGCTCGCTGCCCGCGTCGCTGCCGCAAACCTCGGCCGCATTCGCGCTGTCGCAGGGATAGGCGAGGCTAGACCCATTCTCGCCCACCCACGAGCCGTCCGCGAACTCGACGTTGCTCGCCAGCAGCGGCGCGTGCAGCCCGACCGCACGCGAGGCGC
Source organism: Rhodobacterales bacterium (assembly GCA_038214855.1). GTDB lineage: Bacteria > Pseudomonadota > Alphaproteobacteria > Rhodobacterales > Rhodobacteraceae > Amaricoccus. Next base: position 12,341 of record JBBQRM010000023.1, read on the forward strand.
GCACGTCGTTGAAGTTGAGGCCGTCGGCGATCGGCGGCATCATGTTCCAGCTCCAGTTGGCGGGATCGGTCAGATCCTCGAGCGCCGCATCGACCCGGTTGGTCAGCAGCAAATCAAGGCACTCCCCCGCCCGCGCCCGCAGGATCAGCGGCTCGGGATCCTTCTCGCCCGCGGCGATCCTCACCACGTCCGAGTCCTCGCGCGACAGACGCTCGACGGCCTCTGGGCGCGCTTCGCCCGGCAGCGCGACGTCTTGCGTCGTCTCGCCGGTCAGCACGAAGATCACCGCGTTGGGATCCTCCAGCCGCCGCTTGGCGTGGTAGCCGAGCGCTCCGACCGGCATCAGATCGACGATCCGCCACGCCTCCACCGCGAACGACCGCCGCGGCACGTCCGGCCCGCAGGTGTCGGTCGCGACGTTGATCAGCGCGTCGCGCCCGAGGCCGGTCGGCAGGGTGGCGAGCGAGGGTAGATCCTGGTCCGACCCGACGACCCGCAAGAGGCCCCATTGGCCATCCCACAGGTTGTCGGTCGCAGTCGTGCCGTAGAGGTGGTCGAGCGACTTCTGCGGCGACGGGTTTTCGATCTCGATCGCGAACTCGAAGTGCTCCGAGATGCCGATGTGCTGAGCCGCGCGATAGCCACTGTTCGGCGAGCCCGGCACCGCCAGCCACTTGGCGCCATTCATGAAGAAGATGTGGTTCTCCTCCTGCGCGCCCTGGACCAGCCGGACCAGCACCTCGTCGCCCTCCTTGGCCGCCAGGATCGCGGTGCCGGGATCGCCGTCGTGGCGCAGGCCAGCGGGCTCTGTGCAGTTGTGGTCGGCAGTGTCGGCGCAATCGCGCCTGAGATAGCTGTCAAGGAAGATCCGCCGCGTGTCGTAGGCGAGCCCGTCCGCCGCGATGGCGGCCTGGATCTCCGCATCCTCGCCGGCATGGGCGTAGCTCGAGAACACGTTCGCCAGATCGCTCGGATCACAGAGCTGGCCCAGCACGCGTGCCCGGCAGGCGGCGCGGTTCTCGTCCGTGACGTCGAGTGCGTCGCATTCGGCGAGCCGCACCTGGTCGGCGGTCGTCTCGACGCCGCCGCCAGCGCTCTCGATCGCAGCCTGGCAGAGGCCGAAGGAGCCCGCGTCGGTCACGTCGAACGATCTGAGCGACCATTTCCCGCGCGCATCCGCCTGGCCGACCCGCCCCGGCACCGGCTCGTTGCGGTAGTTCATCAGCTGGCCGCTTGGGTCGCTCACCGAGATGCCCTCGGGCCTTGGCAGGGTCGAGTTGAACACCATCTGCGGCAGGTCGTGGTCGAGCCGTCCCGGCGGGTTGATCGGCTTGTTCGCGGGCGGCGCGGTGTAGAGCAGCGCGAAGTCCGCCACTGCGATGTTGTACTCGCGCCGGCTCCACGACGGCTTGGCGAAGCCGCCCCCGCCGACGATGTTGGCGGCGAACGAGGTCGGCCCGCCGTCCTCCCGCGTGGCGATCGGATCGCCGCTCGCGTTCTGGCCGCCGAAGGTGCGGCCGGCCAGCGTCTGCCAGCTCGACCCGTTCGGCTCGATCACCAGCGCCGCGTAGAGCCCGTGCTGCTGGTGGCTGCTCGGGCCGAAATGGTCGTGGGTGAAGACGGTGCGGATCGTCCGGTCGTCGCCGTCCTGGTTCAGCAGCGGATCGGCCCACCAGCGTTGCAGCGTCGACTGCGCGCCGCACCACAAATGGCCGGCGAGCGCCGCCTCGGCCTCGCGCGGATCGGCGGGCAGCGTGTCGGGGCAGAGGCCGCGCGCATCGCCCTCGAGCGCGCCGCCTTCGCGGAACAGCCGGTGCGTCAGCGGCCTGAGCTCGGCCGTGCCCTTGGCCGCGTTGCTGGCGATGATCCGCTCGCGGATCTCGTCGGGCGAGAAGGTGCCGTCTTCGTAGTTCCAGCCGTTGCCCGACCCGTCCGAGGAAGTGACGTCGAATTTCACCAGGTGGATGTGCTGGCCGATGGTGTCGGTGGGCGTGAACACCTGGAAGTCGTCGAGGTTGAGGTTCGACGGAATGAGGTTGGTCGCCTCGAACACCACGCATTCGCCGGAATTGGCGCGAAAGAAGAACGGCTCGGCGGGCCTCGTGTGGTCGAGCGTGGCCCGCGCGTCCTCTTCCAACGTGATGATCCGCGCCTGCGGGTCGTGCCAGCCATGCTTGTTCACCGGCATGTCGAACTGCAGGTAGGTCGCGCGATACTTGCGCTCGGGCGGCAGGTCGGCCCACTTCGCCGGATCGTTCGGGTCGTCCTCCCTGCGCCCCAGATAGAACCGTTCCGGACAGGGGTCGGCGAACGGCGCGCCGGGCTTCGGGGCGTAGCCGTTGACGCGGAACAGCACCCGCGCGCCGGCCGCGTCGCAGGTGCCGTCGGCGAGGCAGGACGGATAGACCTTCTCCGGCACACCGAACTTCGAGCGGTCGAGCGTCTCCGCCCCCGGCGCGGTTCCGGCATGGAACTCCATCGCCGTCCGCTCCTCGGGCGTACCCTCGAGCGGCAGCCGCCGGAGCCAGGCGCGGGTCAGCTTCGCCGCCAGGTCGAACAGCTTGGGGCTGGCGTTCTCCTGTCGCACTCGCGCAGCGACGCGGTTAGACTGGCCCTGCGGGTCGTCATCGGGAATGGTCGCGTCGAAGTACTTCTGCTCGAGCTCGGTCGCGTCGCCGGCGGCGTCGGTGCCGAACAGATCGACGCCGGTCTCCCGCTCGCCCGC
>JBBQRM010000024.1:0-14765 GCA_038214855.1 Rhodobacterales bacterium
GGCACTGCGTCTGGCCGATGCGCGGGACGCAGGGGCACGGCTACGACCCAATGTTCCAGCCGGATGGCGAGACGCGCACGCTCGGCGAAATGACCGCGGCCGAGAAGAACGCCATCAGCCACCGGGCGCGGGCGCTCGCGAGCTTTGCCCATGTCTGCCTCGACTGAGACAGACGACTGGCGCGACGGCGGCTTCGGCGTCTATGTGCACTGGCCGTTCTGCGCCGCCAAATGCCCCTATTGCGACTTCAACAGCCATGTGCGCGGCGGGATCGACCAGGCGGCCTGGCGGCGGGCCCTGGTCGGCGAAGTCTCGGTCGTCGCAGGCGAAGTGCCGGGCCGGCGGGTGGACAGCATCTTCTTCGGCGGCGGCACGCCGAGCCTGATGCCGCCCGCGACGGTCGCGGCGGTGATCGACGCAGTGGCGGAGGCTTGGCATCTGCCGGCCGACGCGGAGATCACGCTCGAGGCCAATCCCACCTCGACCGAGGCGGAGCGCTTCCGCGGCTATCGGAGCGCAGGGGTAAATCGGCTGTCGATGGGAATCCAGGCGCTGAACGACCCCGATCTGAAGGCACTCGGCCGGTTGCACAGCGCCGCAGAGGCGCGCGCGGCCTTTGATCTGGCACGCCGCGTCTTTCCGCGGGTGAGCTTCGATCTGATCTATGCCCGCCAAGGGCAGAGCCTCGCCGACTGGCGGGCGGAGCTCGCGCAGGCGCTCGCCATGGCCGCGGATCACCTGTCGCTCTATCAGCTCACCATCGAGCCGGACACCGCCTTCGGTGCCCTGGCGGCGCGCGGCCGGCTGCGCGGGCTGCCGGACGAGGCGCTGGCGGCGGATCTGTTTCTCGCGACCCAGGATCTGTGCGCGGAGGCGGGGATGCCGGCTTACGAGGTCTCGAACCACGCGCGTCCGGGGGCGGAAGGCCGGCACAACCTCGTCTACTGGCGCTACGGCGACTACGCTGGGATCGGGCCGGGCGCCCACGGAAGGCTCACCACCGCTGGTGTGCGCCGGGCGACCGAACAACACGCGCGGCCGGAGGCGTGGCTCACGTCGGTCGCACGGACCGGAAGCGGCTGCAGCCTCCGCGACCCGGTCTCGCCGGCCGACCAGGGGGTGGAGATGCTGATGATGGGCCTGCGCCTCGCGGCCGGGGTGCGGCTTGGCCGGTACGAGCGGCTCGCGGGGGTGCCGCTGCCGGAAGCGGAGGTTGGTGAACTGACCGATCTGGGTTTTCTCGCCTGCGACGGCGGGCGGCTGCGGGTCACGCAAGCTGGGCGGCCGTTGCTCGATGCGATCCTGAAACGTATTTTATTACAGTAGGTTATCTGGTCAGGAGCTGACACAATCCGTCGAGTTCCTCGAGGTTCCCGTAGCGGATCCGCAGCTCGCCCGCCTGCCCGCCCGGTTTGTGCTCGACGCTGACCTTCAGCCGCAGGCTGGCTGTCAGATCCTCCTCGAGTGCGCGGGTATCGGCATCCTTCGACGGCTGCGACCGCGTGCCGGCCGGCCGGAGGCCGGGGGCGGCGGCACGGGCGAGCTGTTCGGTCTGGCGTACGGACAGGTCGCGCTCCACCACCTGCTTGGCCAGCGCGACGGGATCGGTGGCCGTGACCAGCGCCCGCGCATGCCCCGCCGACAGCCGCCCCGTGCGCAGGAGGTCGAGCACCGGCTCTGGCAGGGTCAGGAGCCGCAGCAGATTGGCGATGTGGCTGCGGCTCTTGCCGAGCGCCTCGGCGAGCCGCTCCTGGGTGTGGCCGAACCGGTCCATCAGCTGGCGATAGCCGAGCGCCTCCTCGGCGGCGTTGAGATCGGAGCGCTGGATGTTCTCGATGATGGCGAGCTCGAGCACCTCGGTATCGTCGAGCTCGTGCACGAGCGCCGGAAGCTCGTGCAGGCTCGCGAGCTGGGCCGCGCGCCATCGCCGTTCACCCGCGACGATCTCGAACTGCGTCCGGTCCTGCGGATGCGGCCGCAGGATCAGCGGCTGGATCACGCCCTTCTGGCGGATCGATGCTGCGAGATCCTCGAGGTCCTTGTCGGGAAAGTCGCGGCGGGGCTGATTCGGGTTGGGACGGATCCGTTCTACCGGCACCAGTCGCGCCGCAGGCGGCGCCCCCTGCTCCGACGGCGAGCCGGCATCGCCGACGTCGGCGAGCAATGCCGACAGTCCGCGCCCGAGGCCCTTCTTTTCCATGGCGGCGTCCTTTCTCAAGCAGGGGCGAGATCACGGGCCGGGCGCATCCGGACGAGGACTTCGGCCGCAAGCTTCTGATACGCGACGCTGCCCGTGCTCGCGTGATCGTAGAGCAGCGCCGGCATCCCGTGCGACGGCGCCTCGCTCAGCCGCACGTTGCGTGGGATCACGGTCTCGTAGACCAGGCCCCCGAGATTTACGCGCACATCGGCGGCGACCTGGCCCGAAAGGTTGTTGCGCCGATCGTACATCGTCAGGACGATTCCCTGTATCTTGAGGTTCGGGTTCGAGCTCTTTCGGACGCTCTGGACCGTCCGCATCAGCTGGGACAGGCCCTCCAAGGCGAAAAACTCGCATTGCAGCGGCACGAGGACCGAATCGGCGGCAACGAGGGCGTTGAGCGTCAGCAGGTTGAGCGAGGGCGGACAGTCGATCAGAATGAAGTCCTGCACGGCGCTCTCAGCCAGTCGCTCCCGCAAAGCGCGCTGCATCTTGTGGAGGCGGTGAGGATCTTCCACCATATCTACGTCTGCAGAGCTGAGATCGGCTGTGGCCGGCACGATGAGCAGGTCAGGGACCATCGTCTTGGTGGCGTGATGTTGCTCGCCCTCCGGATCGAACAGCAGATCGTAGGCCGTGGATCGTCTCTCCGCAGCAGGGACACCGAGCCCCGTGGACGCATTCCCCTGCGGGTCCAGATCGATCAACAGGACCTTGTGGCCCAGGGCGGCGAGTGCTGTGCCGAGATTTATTGCGGTGGTCGTCTTGCCGACGCCCCCCTTCTGGTTGGTGATGGCGACCACATGCGGACCAGCAGCGTGTTCAGACATGGTCGATACCTTCGATCTCGAGGATGGCCGAGGCCTCATCGGTAAGACTGCGATGAAGCCGGTACTCGAACCGCCAGAGCCGCAACGCCGTCTCGATCTCCTTATGCACCTTGGCGCCTTTCGGAAACAAGCAAATACCGCCCGGTGCGCAATGTTTCGATGCCAGCTCCAGGAGTCGCGGCAAAGGTGCCAGGCCTCGAGCTGAAACAACGTCAGCATTCTGCGGCTCGAGTTCCTCGCTGCGGCCGATGTGGAGCTGCACAGGCAGGCCGAGGGCGAGGATGGCAGTCTGCAGGAACGCGCCCTTGCGTCCGTCACTCTCCACCAGCGTCACACGCACTTCCGGCACGCGCTCGTGGGTGAGAATTGCGACAACAAGGCCAGGGAAGCCGGCTCCCGCGCCGAGGTCGAGCCAGCGCATCGACGACAGCGGCCGCAGCGGGAGAAGTTGCGCGGAATCGGCAATATGCCGATGCCATAGCGTGACCTCGTCGGTTCTGGCGACGAGGTTGATGCGCGCATTCCATTTCTGAAGCAGGTCGACAAGCATCTGAAGCCGATCGAGTGTTTCACGTGAAACATCGAATTCACGACCGAAGGTAGCCGCGCTCTCGATCGTCATCTTGGCTTGCCGAGCGCGGTGCCTGCCCGCAGTCTGAGCAGCAGCATTGTCAGCGCTGCCGGCGTCATGCCCTCGATGCGGCCCGCCTGCGCCAGCGTCCTCGGCTGAACCCGCCCGAGTTTCTCGCGAAGTTCCCGCGACAGCCCCGGCATCGCCTCGTAATCAAGGTCAGAAGGCAACTCCACCGCCTCGTCGCGGCGCAGGCGCGCAATATCCAGGGTCTGTCGGGCCAGGTAGGGCGCGTAAAGCGCATCGTTGACGACCTGCTGTACGGCTTCGGAGGGCGCATCGCGGAACTCTGGTACGTGGGACGCCAACATCTGTACTGTAAGACCTTCGGCGCCCAGCAAGTCTTCGAGCGTGCGTTGAACGCCGTCCGCGCTCATCCGCAATCCAAGCGCGTCAGCGTGCTTTGGGGTTGCCTTGATGCGCTGTGCCACAACTTTAACCCGCTGGATCGCCACCATTTTTCGCTCGAAGCTGCGCCGGCGACGGGCAGACACCACGCCGATCCGCAACCCGAGCGGCGTGAGGCGCCGGTCGGCGTTGTCTGCGCGCAACTCGAGGCGATACTCAGCCCGCGAGGTAAACATCCTATATGGCTCGGACGCCCCATTAGTGACGAGATCGTCAATCATCACGCCGATATAGGCCGTCGATCGGTCGAACACCACCGGTTCCCGCTCCAGAACCCACGCAGCGGCATTGAGACCAGCAACCAGACCCTGCCCGGCGGCTTCCTCATAGCCGGTTGTTCCATTGATTTGGCCAGCGAGAAACAGAGATGGGGCGACTTTCAACGCAAGTCGAGAGTCCAGGGCGCGTGGATCAACATAATCATATTCAACGGCGTAGCCCGGCTGAAGAAGCGCCGCGTTTTCAAGCCCTTCCATGGTTCGAATGAAGGTCTCCTGAATCGAGGGAGGCAACGAGGTCGAGATTCCGTTCGGATATACGGCATCGGTGCTCAGCCCTTCGGGCTCGAGAATGACCCTGTGCGTCCCCTTCTCCGGAAACCGAAGGATCTTGTCCTCGATGGACGGGCAATAGCGCGGCCCCACGCCACGAATGCCGCCGCCGCACAACGCGGAGGCACCGAGATTGGCCCGTATCACCGAATGCGTCCGCTCATTGGTCTCGGTGACACCGCAAGCGACTTGCCTCGCCGTCGGACGCTCGGAAAGGAAGGAGAACATGGTGGCGTCTTCGTCAGCGTGCTGCAGGCCCAGGCGGCCCCAGTCGATCGTACGGCCGTCGAGGCGCGGTGGGGTTCCCGTCTTGAGCCTCCCGAGCGGAAGCCCCAAGTCGTCGATGCGCTCCGCGAGACGCGTGGAAGACCTGTCGCCCAATCGGCCCGCCGCGTGCTGCTCGTGCCCAATATGGATAACGCCCCTCAAGAACGTGCCGGTGGTCAATACGACTGCTCGACAGTGGATCGTGGTTCCAGCTGCGAGCAAAACGTTTACCGGCGCATTTGCTCGGATGTCGAGGTCGATCACCTCGCCTACGAGGACCTTAAGTCCGGTTGCGGCGGCCAACGCTGCCTGCATCGCATGCCGATAGAGGTCGCGGTCAGCCTGCGTTCGAGGTCCCTGCGATGCCGGACCCTTGCTGCGATTGAGCAGGCGAAACTGGATCCCCGACCTGTCTGCCACGCGCGCCATCAACCCGTCCAGAGCATCGATCTCCCGGACGATGTGCCCTTTCCCGATTCCGCCAATGGCTGGATTGCAGGAAAGAGCACCGATCCCCTCAATCTTCTGCGTGACGAGAAGTGTCTTTGCGCCAAGACGCCAGGCTGCATGCGCGGCCTCGCAGCCGGCATGCCCGCCTCCAACCACGACCACATCCACGTCTCCACAATGTTTCACGTGAAACACACCTACTTGCCGAGGCAGAATTTGGCGAAAATCGCATCGAGCATCCGATCGACGGTGACCGCTCCGGCGAGCTCGTCAAGGGCCGACAGCGCCCGTCGGATATGCTCCGCTCCGATCTCAAGAGCTTTCTCCCCATGGTCGAACGCCTCGGCGGCCTCCAGGACTTCCGCACGCGCTTGCGTAATGGCATGCCGGTGACGCTCGCGCGATGCCGTACCGGCCCCTGCCGCCCGCTGCCCAAAGATCCCCCCGATCCGCTGTAAAAGGGCCGTCACACCCGCGCCCGTGGTTCCGGACACCGCCCCCTCTGCCGATTCCCTCAAATCAGCCTTAGCCAGAACTTGCAGGTCGCCCTCCAGAAACGCCACACCCAACCCCGTCATCTGCGCCGTATCCTCGAGCAGGAAAATACGTAAATCCGCCATGGCCGCCCGACTGCGCGCTCGTTCCATGCCGAGCTGCTCCACCCGATCGGTGGCGGCATGGAGACCTGCCATATCCAGCACTGTAACGAGCAGTCCCTCGAGATCCAGGCGAACCTCGAGCACATCGCGAGTCGTCCCAGGCACCTCGGTCACGAGCGCCGTTTCCCTGCAAGCTAACCTATTGATAAGGGACGATTTTCCGACGTTCGGAGGACCGACCAGCGCCACCTCGAACCCGTCCCGCAGCCTCTCGGCCACCCGGCTTCCGCGGATCTCCGCTGCCATCTCTTCCGCAACCTCGCCCAGGATCTTCAGGCTCGCCCCTGGCGTTTGCGGTACTTCTTCGTCCGCGAAATCGATCATTGCCGCCACCTGTGCGGCAACTTCGACAAGCCGATCCCGCCAGCCCTTCGCCAGGGCGCCGGTCCCGCCCCGCAGCTGCCGGATCGCCTGTCGATGCTGCGCGTCCGTCTCCGCCGTCAGCAGGTCGCCCAAGCCCTCGACCTGCCCCAGATCGAGCCGGCCCTGTTGCAGAGCCCGCCGCGTGAACTCTCCCGCCATAGCAGGCCGCAGTCCTTGCATCTCCCCAAGTGCTTCCGACACAAGGCGCAGGACCGCCGGACTGCCGTGAACCTGGAGCTCGACGACATCCTCGCCGGTGAAGCTGCGTGGGGAGCCGAAGCGAATCACCAGGGCCTCGTCGATGACCTCGCCCGTTGCGGGGTCGCTGAGCGTCCGCACCGCCGCTTTCCTCTCCTCGGGCAAGCTTCCCGCGAGTGCCAGAGCGGCCGCATTTGCGGAGGGACCCGATATACGCACCACAGCCACCCCGGAGCGTCCCGGTGCCGTGGCGACGGCGAAGATCGTATCGGTCTCTATTCGGCCGTCTCGAAAGGACACGGAACCTAGCTGTTCATCGACTCGAAGAACTCGGAATTGGTCTTCGTCTGCTTCAGTTTTCCAAGCAGAAATTCGATCGCATCCGTCGTCCCCATCGGATTGAGGATGCGCCGAAGAATGAACATCTTCGTCAGATCGTTCTTGTCGACCAGAAGTTCTTCCTTGCGCGTCCCGGACTTCAGGATGTCGATCGCGGGGAACACCCGCTTGTCGGAGATCTTCCGGTCGAGCACAATTTCGGAATTGCCGGTGCCCTTGAACTCCTCGAAGATCACCTCGTCCATCCGGCTGCCCGTGTCGATCAGCGCCGTGGCGATGATGGTGAGAGAACCGCCTTCCTCGATGTTGCGCGCTGCGCCGAAGAACCGCTTCGGCCGCTGCAGCGCATTGGCATCGACACCACCGGTCAGGACCTTTCCCGAGGATGGCACTACCGTGTTATAGGCGCGCCCCAGCCGGGTGATCGAATCGAGCAGGATCACCACGTCGCGCTTGTGCTCGACGAGCCGCTTGGCCTTCTCGATCACCATTTCCGCGACCGCGACATGCCGTGTCGCCGGCTCGTCGAAGGTCGAGGCTACGACCTCGCCACTCACCGAGCGCTGCATGTCGGTCACTTCCTCAGGCCGCTCGTCGACCAGAAGCACGATCAGGAAGCATTCCGGATGGTTCTTCTCGATGGACGCGGCGATGCTCTGCATGATCACCGTCTTGCCGCTGCGCGGCGGCGCGACGATCAGGCCGCGCTGACCCTTGCCGATCGGTGCGACCAGATCGATCACCCGCGCCGACTTGTCCTTGATCGTCGGATCTTCGATCTCGAGCGTCAGCCGCTCGTCCGGATAAAGCGGCGTCAGGTTGTCGAAATGCACCTTGTGACGGGCCTTCTCGGGGTCCTGGAAGTTGATCCGGCTGACCTTGACCAGGCCGAAATAACGCTCCCCGTCCTTCGGCGCCCGGATCACCCCCTCGACCGTGTCGCCCGTGCGAAGGCTGAACTTGCGGATCTGGTTGGGGCTCACGTAGATGTCGTCTGGCCCCGCCAGGTAGTTCGCCTCCGGCGAGCGCAGGAAGCCGAACCCGTCCTGCAGTACCTCCAGCACTCCGTCGCCGGAGATCTCGACGCCTTCCTCCGCCATGTCCTTGAGGATGGCGAACATCATGTCGCCCTTGCGCATCGACGAGGCATTCTCGATCTCGAGCTCCTCGGCCAGCTTGAGCAGGTCGGCAGGGCTCTTGGCCTTCAGCTCGGCGAGCGACAGCTGCTCGAAATCGGCGGACAAATCCATTGCGATGCTCAAGGACGCCTCGGGTAATAAGGGGGGACCGGCCGCGGATGCGCTCCGTTTTGTCTTCTCTCTCACAAGTCCCGACCGGTGTCAAACCTTTCGCTCGCAGCCTGGCTAGAACGGCTTCACGATCACCATCACCACGATCACGATCAGCGCCAGCGTCGGCAGCTCGTTCATCAGCCGATACCTGCCGCCAGGGACCCGGTTGCGCCCGGCCGCAAAGTCCTTTCGCCGCTGCGCCAGCCAGTGGTGGAACCAGGTGAGGAGCAGCACCGCGGCGAGCTTCACGTAGATCCACCCGTCCGAAGACCAGCTCACCACCCCTGGCGTGAAGGCGAGTGCCACGCCGAATATCCAGGTCGCTACCATCGCCGGGTTCATGATCAGCCGCAGCAGCTTCTGCTCCATGAGTGCGAAGCTCTCTGCCGGTTCACCCGGGCAGGTGCCGCGTTCTGCATGATGGACGAAGAGCCGTGGCAGATAGAACAGCCCTGCCATCCACGCGACCATCGAGACGACGTGGAGCGCTTTCGTCCAGGGGTAGAGCAGGGTCAGCAGGTTCATTGCCGCGGCTCGTCGAGGAGGTCGATCCGCACCGCCTATCCGGGAGTGGCGGGGACGGCAAGGCCATCCCTGATCTGCAGATCCGGTCAGAATCTTCTTAAAAATTGATGAAGTGGTAGGTGTTGTGGATAGCGGTGATCGAATCTCCGCCAGGTTTGCTCACACGCTTATCCACAGAACTCACCTGCTTCCGCCGATCCGCAGGAATCAACCCGGGGTTGAACAACAGACAGAAAAGTTCTTTCTCGACAGTATCTTGCAATTTCCGGCTGCAATAATCCACATCCCGCACATCTGCCTCCCAGCCTGCCAGATCAGTGCGCTTCGCGAGTTATCCCGACTAGTGCAATGGTCAATCTGCTCCCGCCGAAAGCTGTGCATGGATCGATGGCCAGCGGGGATCGCTCCGCGTCCCTTCGGGTCCGTCCGCCGCTCCGGCGGCTTCTCCCGGACTTGCGCACAAATCCGTCCCCGGCTTTTTTCGATGCGAGGCAGGCCTTGCGCGTGCCGCAGGCCGCGGCAAGATCAGCGTGGGGCGTATGCCAGCCCCGACAGGGACGCCGCCGTTGCCGCAGCCGCTGATCCTCGCCTCCGCGTCGTCGGCCCGCGCCGACATGCTGCGGCGTGCGATGGTGCCGATCGAGGTCGTCCCCGCACGCATCGACGAGGCGGCGGTGAAATCGGCGATGCTGGCGGAACGCGCGCCCGCGCGCGACATCGCTGACGCGCTGGCGGAGATGAAGGCCCGGCGCGGCGGCCAGCGCGCGCCCGCGCGCGTCGTGCTCGGCGCCGACCAGGTCCTGGTCTGCGACGGGCACCTGTTCGACAAGCCGCGGGACCGGGACGAGGCCCGGGCGCAGTTGAACAGCCTTTCGGGACGCAGCCACGACCTTCTCGCGGCCGCGGTCGTCTACGAGGCGGGGCGGCCGGTCTGGCGCCACATCGGCCGGGCCAGGCTCACGATGCGCAGCCTCAGCGAGACCTTCCTCGACCGCTATATCGACGCCCACGGCGCGTCGCTCACCTCGACCGTCGGCGCCTACCGGCTCGAGGACGGTGGTGCTGCACTCTTCGACCGTGTCGAGGGCGACTGGTTCTCGATCCTCGGCTTGCCGCTCCTCGAACTGCTCGCCTTTCTGCGGACCCGCGGGCTCTGCGACGCATGACCGCGCCGGCACCTCCGCTCGCGGGCGTCGTCGGCTGGCCGATCGGCCATTCGCTGTCGCCGCGGCTGCACGGGCACTGGCTCGCGCGCTACGGCATCGCCGGCCATTACGTGCCGCTCCAGATCGCCGCCCCTGACCTCGCCTCCAGCCTCGCGGCCTTGCCGCGGCTCGGCTTTCGCGGCGTCAATGTGACGCTGCCGCACAAGGAGGCGGCGCTGGCGCTCGCGGCCGGCGTCACCGACCGGGCGGCGCGGATCGGTGCTGCCAACACGCTGAGTTTCACGCCGCGCGGCATCCACGCCGACAACACCGACGGCTACGGCTTCGTCGCGAGCTTGCGCCAGGCGGTGCCGGACTGGCGCGCCGCGCGCGGACCGGCGCTGGTGCTCGGGGCAGGGGGGGCGGCACGGGCGATCGTCGCGGCCCTCCTCGACGACGGTGCGCCCGAGGTCCGCATCGCCAACCGCAGCGCCGACCGCGCCACGGCGCTGCGGGCGCATTTCGCCGCGGCTCCCGTCTCGGTCCTGCCCTGGGCGCAGGCCGAGACCGCACTCGCGGAGGCGGTCACGCTCGTCAACACCACATCGCTCGGCATGACCGGTCAGCCGTCGCTAGATCTCGGCCTTCATGCCGCGGCGCCGGGGACATTGGTCTGCGACATCGTCTACCGCCCGCTCGAGACGCCGCTCCTCGCCGCGGCGCGCGCGCGCGGGTTGCCCGCGGTGGACGGGCTCGGGATGCTGCTCCACCAGGCGGTGCCCGGCTTCGAGGCCTGGTTCGGCCGGCGCCCGGAGATCGACGACGCCTTGCGCGCGGCGGTGCTCGGCGCGTGACACGGGCTCGGTTCCAATTGCTTGGACGCGTACTGCGCTCCCCTGTTCCGCCCGGCGGCAACGCCGGGCAGCGCCCGTCCGCCCCCATCATGCCGGAGGCGTGCCAGTCGGCACGACGCGGGCGCTTCTCGCCCACCCGCGGACGGACGCTGCCCTCGTCTCGGAGTGCCCGCGCCGGCGGCGATACTGCTACCCGTGCCCCCTTCCGCCTCGGCCTGACCGGCTCCATCGGCATGGGCAAGTCCACCACCGCCGGGCTCTTCGCGGCGGCGGGCGTGCCGGTCTGGGATGCCGACGCCGCCGTGCACCGGCTCTATGCGCCCGGTGGCGGCGGGGCAGCGGCGCTCGCCGAGATCGTGCCCGAGGCGCTGCGCGGGGATGCGGTGGACCGCGACGCCCTGCGCGCCGCCGTGGCCGCCGATCCCGCGCTGCTGCCGCGGATAGAGGCGCGCGTGCACCCGCGGGTAGCCGCCGACCGCCAGGCGTTCCTCGCGGCGCAGGCGGAGGCGCCCCTCGTCCTGCTCGACATCCCGCTCCTCTACGAGACCGGCGCCGAGGCCGGTCTCGACGGCGTGCTGGTCGTCACGGCCCCGCCCGAGGTGCAGCGCGCGCGTGTTCTCGCCCGTCCCGGCATGACCCCGGCCGCGCTCGACCGCCTGCTTGCGCGCCAGATGCCCGACGCCGACAAGCGCGCCCGGGCGGATTTCGTCATCGCCACCGATCAGGGGCTTGAAGCCGCCCGCGTCGAGGTCCACTCCCTGATCGCGAAGCTGACCGCGGGGGACGCAGATGCGTGAGCCGGATGCGTGAGATCGTGCTCGACACCGAGACGACCGGGCTCGACCCCGCCAGCGGCGACCGGATCGTCGAGATCGGCGCGGTCGAGATCGTCAACCACATGCCCACGGGGCGCACCTTCCATTGCTACCTCAACCCCGAGCGCGACGTGCCGGCCGAGGCCTTCGCCGTCCACGGGCTCAGCGCGGCCTTCCTCTCCGACAAGCCGCGCTTCGCCGAGACGGCGGCCGCGTTCGTGGACTTCCTCGCCGATGCGCGGCTGGTGATCCACAATGCCGCTTTCGACATGAAGTTCCTCAATGCCGAGCTCGGCTGGGCCGGCTTCCCGGCTCTGCCCTGGGCGCGGGCGGTCGATACGCTGGAGCTGGCGCGTCGGCGCTTCCCGGGCGCGCAGAACAGCCTCGACGGCCTCTGCCGCCGCTTCGGCATCGACAATTCCGGCCGCAGCAAGCACGGCGCCCTGCTCGACAGCGAGCTGCTCGCGGAGGTCTATCTCGAGCTCACCGGCGGCCGCCAGCCGGTTCTGACCCTGACGCTCGCGGCCTCCCGCTCCGGCACCGGCGAAGCCGGCGTCTGGGCACCCTCGCCGCGTCCCCGCCCGCTTGCGGCGCGCCTCACGCCCGCCGAGGCCGAAGCCCACGCGCTTCTCGTCGCCGATCTCGGCCCTCAGGCGCTCTGGCTCCAGGCGTGATAAAAGTTAACAGATCGTAAAACCAGGTCTGTAACCCGTTGGAATTCTTGACCCGTTAACTTGTTGCACCGTGAAACACCCGATGTTGCACGCTGCCGGCCACCCCCGCGGCTCAGGCCTGCGCCGGCGCCGGCTTGCTCTCGGCGGCCTGCCGCCGCTCGATCTCGGCCCGGTAGAGCGCGAGGAAATCGATCGTGTCGAGGTTCAGCGGCGGATAGCCCCCGTCCCGCGTGATGTCCCCCACGATCCGCCGCAGATACGGAAAGATCAGCCGCGGGCATTCGATCATCAGCAGCGGATGCAGCTGCTCGGCCGGCACGTTCTGGATCAGGAACCGCCCAGCATAGTCGAGCTCGAGGATGAACACCTGGCTCGCCTCGATCTTCGAATCGATCTTGAGCTTCAGCGCCACCTCGTACTGGTCGTCGGCCCGCTTCTGCGCGTCGAGGTTGACCTGCACCTTGATGTCCGGCTTGCCGTCGGAGGAGGCGATGCCCTTCTGCGCCGCGATGTTCTCGAAGGACATGTCGCGGATGAATTGCGTCAGCACCTGCAGGCGCGGGGGTGCTGCCGCCTGCGTCGCGCCCCCGCCCGCCGGGTCGCCCGCACCGTTCGTCGTCTCAGCCATGTCTCGCTTTCCCGTCTTCCATCCCACAGTCTCGGTCGGCCGCGGCTTAGCACTTCCGGCCGGAGCCCACAACGCGGCCGGCTCAGCGCTTCGCGGTCCAGCCCGAGCGGCCGGGCGCCCGCGGCGCCTCGTCCTCGTCCTCCACGACCACATACTCCGCATCGATCGTGTCGCGCCCGGGCGGCGGCGAAGAAGGGGCCCGCGCTTCGCCCACCGTCACCCGCGCGGCACCCCAGCGGATCAGCCGCGCGCGGATCGGCGGCACCAGCAGCGCGAGGCCCACTGCGTCCGTGAAGAACCCCGGCGTCAGCAGGAGCACGCCCGCGACCAGGATCAGGGCGCCGTGCGCGATCGGGCTGACCGGATTGCCGCCGCCCTCCAGCGTCCGACGCAAGCTCTCCAGCGCCTGAAGCCCCTGGGCGCGCATCAGCGCCGTGCCTATCAGTGCCGTCAGCACCACGATCGCCAGCGTCGGCACGAGGCCGATCAGGCCGCCGACCTGGATGAACAGCGCGATCTCGAGGATCGGAACCCCCACGAAGACCGCAAACAGCACCGTCCGACCCATCCGCTCCACCTCCTCCACCTCCGCGCGCGCGGCACCGCCGCCCCGTCGCATGGACTTGACCTCTCCGAACCCTTACATAAGACCCCAAGCAGGCGGGCGCCATCGCCTGGTATCCGAAAGTGAGAGGTCCGCCTATGGGCTCGCAGATGATCCAAGTCATTGTCCTGGCCGGCATCGCCTTGTTTCTGGTGCTCCGGCTGCGCAACGTGCTCGGGACCCGCGCGGGCTACGAGAAGCCCACCGAGACTGCGGCGCCCGCGCCGGCGCACCGCCGTGATCGGTCCTTCGAGGTGATCGAGGGCGGGACGTCCGATCCCGACATCGCCGATTTCATCGACGCCGACAGCGAACCGGGCCGTGCGCTCGCGGAGATGAAGCGGGTGGACCGAGACTTCAGCGTTTCCGATTTCTCACACGGGTCCCGCCAGGCCTATGAGATGATCCTGATGGCCTACGAGAACGGCGATCTAGAGACTCTGAGCCAGTATCTCTCGCCCGAGGTCTACCAGCCCTTCGCCGACGCGATCGAAGCACGCCGGGCCAAGGGCTACACCGTCGAGGCGAACTTCGCCGGCGTCCGCGAGGTGAAGCTGCTGGATGCCCGGTTCGACCCGGCGACGAACGAGGGCGACATCACCATGCGCTTCAAGGGGGAGCTCACCTCGGTGGTGCGCGATCCAGAGGGGCGCGTGGTCGAGGGCGATCCGCGCGAGATCCGCCAGCAGACCGACCTCTGGACCTTCACGCGCAACATGGCGTCCGACAATCCCAATTGGCAGCTCACCGGCACCGGCGGCTGAACCGGACCAGGCGGGGCGGACGCGGATGGCGGGCCGCAGGCGGCGCAGCCTCTCGCTCGAGGAGGCAGAGCTGTGGCGCTCGGTCGCGGTCACCGCGACCCCGCTCGCTTCGACCGCGCCAACCTCTGTGCCGCCACCTCCGGCTTTGTCGCCGGTCCCGTTTCTTCGCGAAGAGCGGTCGGCCGCGACCGTCGCGGCGCGAGCCGAGCCCGCCGAACCGCCGCGGGTGCGCCTCGACCTCGCGCCCGATCCGCACGCGGCACTCGTCGCGGCGGGGCCGCAGATGGACCGGCGGCGCTTCGAGAAGCTCCGGCGCGGACGGATGGAGCCGGATGCGCGACTCGACCTGCACGGGATGACTGCCGAGCGGGCCCATGCGGCGCTGAGCGGCTTCATCCTGGGGGCGCACGGGGCGGGGCACCGGCTGGTGCTGGTGATCACCGGCAAGGGCAGGGCACCGGAGGAGGGCAGCCACGCCCCGCATCGGCACGGGGTGCTGCGCCATAGCCTGCCGCACTGGCTGGGGGCGCCGGCGCTGAGGGCGCGGATCCTTCAGGTCGTGGCGGGG